>CAZDCN010000483.1:0-2800 GCA_964503945.1 uncultured Caldilineales bacterium | reverse complement strand
ATGTTCCAAAAAATCCTCATCGCCAACCGGGGCGAGATCGCCCTTCGCATCATCCGGGCCTGCCAGGAGCGGGGCATCCAGACCGTGGCCGTCTATTCGGACGCGGACCGCAGCGCCCTGCACGTTCGCTACGCGGACGAAGCCTACCCCATCGGCCCGGCCCCCGCGTCCGAAAGCTATCTGCGCGGGGATAAAATCATCGACGTCGCTCGCCAGGCCGGCGCGGACGCCATCCATCCCGGCTACGGCTTCCTGGCCGAGAACGCGGAGTTCGCCGCGGCCTGCCGCGACGCGGGCGTCGTCTTCATCGGCCCCACGCCCGAGGCCATCGCAGCCATGGGCGACAAAGTCACCGCCCGCGAGACCGTGGCCAAAGCGGGCGTTCCCCTCATCCCCGGCACGCCCGCGGGCCTCAGCGACGATGAGCTCCTGGCCGCGGCCCAGGAGATCGGGTATCCCGTGCTGGTCAAGGCCAGCGCGGGCGGGGGCGGCAAAGGCATGCGCATGGTCTTCAAGCCCGAAGACCTGAAATCCTCCCTGGCCGCGGCCCGCCGCGAGGCCCTCAAAGCCTTCGGCGACGACACCATCTACCTGGAAAAGGTGGTGGAGGGCGCCCGGCATGTGGAGATCCAGATCCTGGCCGATATGCACGGCAACGTCATCCACCTGGGCGAGCGGGAATGCTCCATCCAGCGGCGGCATCAAAAGCTGGTGGAAGAAAGCCCCTCGGTGGCGGTAGATGACGACCTGCGGGAGCGCATGGGCGCGGTGGCCGTGGCCGCGGCCAAAGCCGTGAACTACGTCTCCGCGGGCACGGTGGAATTCCTGCTGGACAAGGACAAGAACTTCTATTTCCTGGAGATGAACACCCGCCTGCAGGTGGAGCATCCCGTCACCGAAATGGTCACGGGCGTGGACATCGTCAAGGAGATGATTTCCATTGCCGACGGGCGTCGGCTGCGTTTCACCCAGGAAGACATCAAAATGAAGGGGTGGGCCATCGAGGCCCGCATCACCGCCGAAGACCCGAACAACAACTTCATGCCCTCCACGGGCAGGGTGATGGCTCTACGGGAGCCCACCGGCCCGGGCATCCGCGTCGAATCGGGCATCTACGTGGGCATGGAGGTGGGGCTCTATTACGACCCCATGATCGCCAAACTCATCGCCTATGGCGACAACCGGGCCGAGGCCATCCTGCGTCTGCGCCGGGCCTTGATGGAGTACCGCATCGCGGGCGTGAAAACCTCCATCCCCTTCCATCTGGGCCTGATGGACACCCCCCGCTTCCAGTGGGGTCAGTTCGACACCCGTTTTCTGGAAACGCACAAGCCGCCCGTCACCGAGGACGAGGAGAAACACCGCGAGATCGCGGCCCTGGTCGCGGCCTTGCTGCTTCACCATCGAGGCCAACAGGCCGTCACCTTCGCCCATGATGGCGATGAAGGCGGGGTTTCCGTCTGGCGCAAAGCCGCCTTGCTGGAGGGCCTGCGCCGCCTGGTGTAACCCATCTCACCCGAGCATCTTCTCCTATCCAATCGCTAATTGTTCCCCGGAGCATCATGAAATATCTGGCCCGCATTGACGACATCACCTACGAGGTGGACATCAAATCCGATGGCTCCATCCTCTTCGAGGGGGAACCCGTGGAAGCCGATCTGTTGCAGATCGACGAAATGGGCCTCCACTCGCTGCTCCTCAACCATCAATCCTTCGAGTTGGTGGTGAACGAACTGCCCCGCGGCTATCAAATCACCCTGGGCAGCCACACCTTCGACGTGTTTGTGGCGGATGAGCGCCAGGTGCGCATGGAAAGCGCCCGGGCCGACGTGTCCGCGGGCGACGGCGACCTGCCCATCACCGCGCCCATCCCCGGTCTGGTGGTGAAGGTGCTGGTGGAGGAGGGTCAGGAGGTGGCCGTCAACGCGCCCCTGGTCATCCTGGAGGCGATGAAGATGGAGAACGAGATTCGGGCGCCGCGCGCGGGCGTGGTGCGCGACATCGCCATCGAGGTGGGCCAGAGCGTGGAAGGCAACGCCGTGCTCATGGTGCTGGGCGCGGTAGAATCCAGCGAATGAGCCACGCAGTTCGTTCGAACCATCATCCCATCAGATCATTGACGGAAGAAATGCAGCAGATAACGATCACAGAATTTCGAAAAAAGGCTTCACAACGGATCACTTGCGTTGAACAGGGCGAACGTCTGATTATTTTGAGATACGGAAAGCCGGCAGCGGAGATTAGTCCATATCGGGAAGCAACAGAGGAAACGCCAGCATGGAAACGTCCTGGGCCTCCCATGCACATTCCCGGAGTCGAACTCACCGCGATCATTCTTGATGAACGAAACGAGGCAAATTGGTAAGATGGGGCGTCTCGACCGAAGTAATCCAGCCTCGTTCAGACGAGGTATTGATGTTGATTCGTACGTGTGCATGCCAAAATTTGGGCTTGTAGCGTAAGTTGGGGCACAATTGGGCTGCAACGTCTCTTCCATCACGTCACCTCAAGACACCACGCGAGGGTGAGCCATGCCCGAACCATCATCCCCCCTCATCGACGCTTTGGCCCGTTGGGAAGACGCGGTGCTCAAGCCCGCGCTGGAACGCTTCCCCGAACGCAAACCTCAGTTCGAGACCCCCTCCCGCATCCCCCTGGAGCGCTTCTACCTGCCCGAGCCCGGAGCCGAGGGCCGCTATCTGGAAAAACTGGGCTTCCCGGGCGACTATCCCTTCACCCGCGGGGTGCAGCCCACCATGTATCGGGGCCGCTTTTGGACCATGCGCCAGTACGCGGGGTT
>CAZDCN010000482.1:0-2805 GCA_964503945.1 uncultured Caldilineales bacterium | reverse complement strand
CTATTTACGAAGCAGTTGCCTTCCGGCGACCGAAGGCCTCGCCCCTTCGCCCATCCCCTACCCCATGGCCACCACCAACGCGATGGCCAACTCATCGGTGTGCGACAGGCTGACCGCCCACTGGGTCAGGCCCAGGGCCTGGGCCAGCGCCCGCGCGCGCCCGTGAAGATGCAGGGTTGGGGCCCGGCGTTCATCCTCCAGCACCTCGATCTCGGTCCAGCCTGCCTGGCCGATGCCCGTGCCCAGGGCCTTGGCCACGGCCTCTTTCGCGGCCCAGCGCGCGGCCAGCGATGGAGGCCGGTCGCCATAGGCCGCGATCTCGGCCGGCGTGTAGATGCGCTGGAGAAACGCGTCGCCATGCCGGGCCAAAGCCCGCTCCAGCCGGGCGATCTCGATGATATCCACGCCCGTGCGCAGCATCACGCCTCCTCTTCGTCGGACGGCCCTGCCACGGCCAGCGCGTACCGGTCGGGATGGAGATAGGTCTGAGCCACGTGCAGCACATCCTCCCGGGTCACGCTGCGAATACGCGCCTCATATTCAGTCAGATAATCCATGCCCAGACCATACCACGCCATCTCGAACAAATTCCCTGCGATCCCGCCATTGGTCTCCAGCCGCAGAGGCAGCGAACCGGTGAGAAAACGCTGCACATCGACCAGCTCCTCTTCCTGGACCGGCTCGCTGACAAGGCGTCTTACTTCCGCCAGCATGGCGTCCACGGCCAGCGACACATTGGCTGGATTGACGCCTGCGGCCAGGCGCCAGGTCCCCGGCCCAAAGTCCGCATGGAACATGCTGTAGGCGTAGTAGGCAAGGCCCAGTTCCTCGCGAATGCGATTACCCAGCCGTCCCCCCAGACCGAACCGTCCCAGGATGGTATTGGTCACCTGCGCAGCGTCGTAGTCGGGATCCTCCCGGCGGAAGCTTGGCCAGCCCAGCACGATATCGCTCTGGCTCTTGCCCTGCACCCGCACGTGCGCCTCCCGACGCTCCTCGAGCGCCGGACGTGGAGGAATGGTTTTATCGGGCCGGGCCAGGGGATGCCGCCATTCCCCCAAGGCGCGCTCCAAACCACCGATCACCTGCTCTGCCGGAACCCCGCCCACGACGACCACAATGCCATCGTCGGGCGACACCTTCTCCCGATAAAACCGCACAAGGTCTTCCCGCTGCAAGCGGTGCAAGGCGGCCATTTCCGCATCGAGATCGATGCGGTAGGGGTGCCCCGGAGGAAAGATCTGCTGATTGAAGGTGGCGGAGGCCATGCTTCGGGTGCTATGCTTGCGCTCTTCCAGATGAGTGAGCGCGCGAGTGCGCGCTTTCTCCAACTCCGATTCAGGAAACGCCGGCATCATCAGACTTTCAGCCAACAGATCCAACGCCTGATGAAAGTCTTCCGCCAGGGAATAGCTGTTGAAGCCCAGCACATGCCGGCCGGCGTTGAACATGAGAAACGCCCCCATCGATTCAATGGCTTCATTCATGGCGTCGTAATCGCGGCGTTCCGTGCCACGGTTCAACATCCCGGCCAGAAAACTGGCCAAGCCCTGCTCATCCGGGCCTTCATTGACCGATCCGCCCCAAACGTGGCCGTTAATCAGCACAGTCTGGCTGCCGAAATTTTCATAGACCCACACGCGCAGGCCATTCTTCAATTTGCTGGTGATGATGTTACTGGAATTAGGAATCATGAGAAACTCATCTGTAATCAGTGATCTGTGATGTACCAACCTGTGGTGCGATTTTCGGGCTGAAAGAGGCGACGGGCCACGCGCTGAATATCTTCGGGCGTGACCGCGGCCAGGCGTTCCTGATAACCTGCCAACCAATTCAGGTCAGCCACCATCATGGCAGTGCCCAACCACATGGCTTGATTGGAGATGCTCTCACTGCCGTAAGCGAACATGGCCCGGGTGCCCTTGATGGCCTTAACCAGCTCCTCTTCCCGCACTGGCTCCTCCTGCAGGCGGGTCAACTCGTCCAGAATGCGCTGCTCCACCTCGCGACGATCCTGTTCCGGGCGCACGGTGGCGGATAGGGTGAAGAGGTAAGGGTCCAGGGTTGCGGCCATGGAGGCGCTGACGGAAAGCGCCAGCCCTGGATTCACCAGGGCGCGATGCAGCCGAGCCGAGCGCCCCAATCCGCCGCCGCCAAAAGGAGGAAGCCCGCGAGCGCCATCCAGCACCGCGGTGAGCACGGCCAGAGGGAAGTAATCGGGATCATCCGCGGCCAGGGACTGGAAGGCCATGAGGAGGTAATTCGCGCCGCCAGGGCCCGTCAGGCGCACCCGGCGTTCGGCCCGCGGTTTGGGCTCGGAAACGCGCACCGGAGGGGGTTCTGGCCCTGGGGGGATAGAGCTGAAAGCTTCTTCGATGCGGTCGGCCATTTCCTCCGCCCGAAAATCGCCCGTAGCCACAGCCACCGCGTTCCTGGGCGTGTAGAAGGTGCGGTAATGGGTGAAGAGATCGTCGCGGGTGATGCGGCGCAGGTCCTCCTTCCAGCCGATGACCATGTGCCTGTAAGAATGGCTAAGAAAGGCGGCCGCTTGCACTTGCTCGCGCAACATGTAGCCGGGCTGATTCTCATTGCCCTCGCGCTCGGAAATAATCACCGTGCGTTCGCTCTCCACCTCCTGGGGGTCGAAAAGGGCCTGTTCCATGCGCTCCGCCTCGATGCGCAGGGCCAGGTCGATGCGATCTGCGGGCAGGGTGGCATAAAAGGTGGTCCAATCCACCCAGGTCATGCCGTTGAAATTCCCCCCTTCCCGCTGGATCATCCGGTCGAAATCGCCCTGGGGATGGA
>CAZDCN010000481.1:0-2806 GCA_964503945.1 uncultured Caldilineales bacterium | reverse complement strand
AGTGAGCAGTATGCAGTGAGCAGTGAGCAGTATGCAGTAAGCAGTGAGCAGTAAGCAGTGATTGCGAGTCCCGCCATCGCCTCGTCTCCCCATTTCCTAGTCTCCTCGTCTCCTAGTCTCCCCATTTCCTAGTCTCCCCATCTCCTCGTCTCCTAGTCTCCCCATTTCCTAGTCTCCCCATCTCCTCGTCCCCTAGTCTCCCCATTTCCTAGTCTCCTCGTCTCCTCGTCTCCTCGTTTCCCCATCTCCTCGTCTCCTCGTTTCCCCATCTCCTCGTCTCCTCGTCTCCCCATCTCCCCATCTCCTCGTCTCCCCATCTCCTCGCCTCCTCGTCTCCCCATTTCCTCATTTCCTACTCTCCTCATTTCACCATTTCACGAATTGATACCATGAAAATCGGCATTATCGGACTTCCTAACAGCGGCAAAACCACCGTTTTCAACGCGCTCACCCGCGGCCAGGTGAACACCGAGGCCTACTCATCGGGCCGAATGGAGGTGCACACGGCTGTGGTGCATGTGCCCGACGAGCGGGTGGATCGCCTGGTGGCGATGTATCATCCCAAGAAGACAACCTACGCCACCGTGCAATACAACGACATCGCCGGATTGGCCAAGGGCATGGGCGAAGCGGGCGGCCTGGCGGGCGAGCTGCTGAATGAAATCAGCCAGAATGACGCGCTGCTGCACGTGGTGCGGGCCTTTGCCGATGAGAATGTGCTGCACCCCGAAGGCGAGGTGGATCCCGCCCGCGACATCGAGATCATGGAGACGGAGCTGCTGCTCAGCGATATGACCGTGATTAGCAACCGTCTGGAGCGCATCGCTGCGCGCTTGGGCAAGGGGGGCGACGCCAAAGAGCGCCAGGCCCTGGCCGATGAAAAAGCGCTGCTGGAACGGCTGCTGGCGGCGCTGGAGGAGGAAATCCCTCTGCGCGAGGTAACGCTATCCCCGGCGGAGGAGAAATTCCTGCGCGGGTTCAATCTGCTCTCGCAAAAGCCGATGTTCGTTCTGCTGAATATCGATGACGATGCGGAGGAAAGCGTCGCCGAACAATATAAAAACGCCGTCAGGGGCGAGAATGTGATTGTGGCGGCGCTGCGGGGCAAGCTGGAGGCGGAGCTGGCGCAGATGGAGCCGGAGGAGGCCGCTGAATTTCTGGCCGAGTTCGACATCCCCGAGCCGGGCCTGAGCCGCATCATCCGTCTCTCTTACCAACTGTTGCGAGTGCACAGCTTCTTCACCGTGGGCGAAGATGAGGTGCGGGCGTGGACGATCCCGGTGGGAGCCACCGCGGTGGAGGCTGCAGGCGCCATCCACACCGACCTGGCCCGGGGCTTCATTCGCGCCGAAGTCGTGGCCTATGATGATCTGATAGCCGCAGGCAGCATGGCCGAGGCCCGCAAGCGCGGCGCGTTCCGCCTGGAAGGCAAAGAATACGTCGTGCAGGATGGCGACATCGTGCACATACGCTTCGCGTTGTAAGCATCGCCGGACGGCGTTTTAGCACTGGGTCAGCAGCGCCAGCGCCTGGGATAGCACTGCCACCGACCGCGCCCATTCGGCGATGACGATGTGCTCCTCGGGCGTGTGATCCAGAGCGCTATCGCCGGCGCCATAGGCGATGATGGGAACGCCCCACACCGGGCCCACCACGTTCATATCGGAAGTGCCGGTCTTGACCACAAAGCCCGGTTTGCCGTTCTGCGCCCGAATCGCCCGCAAAAAGGCCCGCACCAGCGGATTGCTCTTGCCCGAACGATATGCGGGCTCGCCGCCGCCAAAGGTGAGATGCACGTCATGCGCCTCCGCGATCTCCGAAGTGATGAAGCGCATTTCGTCGGGAGAAATATCCAGGGGCAGGCGGAATCCGGCCTTCATCTCCGCCCACACATTCATGCCATCTCCGCCCGAATCGATGCCCTCCACGCCCGCTTGCAGAATCTCCCAGGGCCGCGTTCGGTCTTGGTTGATGGTCGCCACCCGGGCCTTGACGTCATTCCAGAACTCGATGAGCTCATCGATGACGCCCGCCTCGGGGCTGGCGGTGTGGGTGAGGGTCTTGGCCCGCCGCGCAGTCACCAGCACCCGTCCCTTGTAGCCCAGGGCGATGCGCCGCCAGTGGTTGGGCTCGCCGATGATGCAATAATCGGGCCGATAGCGCTGGGCCACATATTTGGCGCCCTTGGAGCTGGCGGCTTCCTCCTCCACCGCACCGATGACGGTCAGCCGCCAGCCGGGACGCGCGCCCGCGGCCAGCGCCGCCAGCACGAACGCGGTCAGCGGGCCTTTGGCGTCCACCGAGCCGCGGCCATAGAGCTTGCCGCCCTCGATGCGGATGGGGATGTCGCCGGGCACGGTGTCGATGTGGCCCAGGAGCATGATTTCGCGAGGGGGTGCGCCATCGGGCCCGGGCCCGCCATCGAGCACGCCCACGGCGTTGCCGGCGCGGTCGACGCGGGCGGCGAAGCCGTGGGATTGCATCCAACTGACAAGATAGGCGACCGCGCCATGCTCCTGCCCCGAAATCGAGGGAATGGAGACCAGCGCGCGCAGGAGATCGAGGTTTTCCAGGGCGAAGACATCAGGGGTTGGGGACATGGTTTGTTTGGGTATTGGGGATTGGGTGCTCTCACGCAGAGGCGCAAAGACGCAAAGGAAAAATGTAGAACGCAGAAAAGACAGATTAGCTTTGTCAACTGCCCACCGATTACTGCTCACTGCCTACCGGAGTGCGCCTAAAACCGCCTCCACAAACTGGCCCGTGGTGGCGTCGCCGCCCAGGTCGGGGGTGCGGGGGTCCGTTT
>CAZDCN010000480.1:0-2820 GCA_964503945.1 uncultured Caldilineales bacterium | reverse complement strand
CCATGTATCGCGGCCAGTTCGAGGAGCGCCTGAAGAAGGTCATCGAGGAGATCACCCAGTCCAAGGCCATCCTCTTCATCGACGAGCTGCACATGCTGGTGGGCGCGGGCGCGGCTGGCAGCAGCGTGGACGCGGCCAACATCCTCAAACCCGCGCTGAGCCGGGGCGAGATCCAGGTCATCGGCGCCACCACCCTGGACGAGTACCGCAAGTACATCGAGAGCGACGCCGCGCTGGAGCGCCGGTTCCAGCCCGTGTTCGTGGAGGAGCCCGATGCGGAGGAGACCATCGAGATCCTGCGGGGCATCCGCTACAAATACGAGGAGCATCACGACCTGCGCATCAGCGACGAGGCCCTGGAGGCCGCGGCCTACTACGCGGCCCGCTACGTGCCCGACCGCTACATGCCCGACAAGGCCATCGACCTGGTGGACGAGGCCGCCAGCCGGGTGCGCATGTACAAAACCCCCTTCGCCATCTCCCTGCGAGAGACCTTCCGCGACCTGAAGAACCTGCAGCGGGAGAAGGAGGAGGCCCTGGCCCAGCAGCGCTATGAGGACGCCATCGACCTGCGCTATCGCGAGGTGGAGCTGCAAAACCAACTGGAAAAGATGCGCGCGGACTGGGAGACCGCGGAGCGGCCCATGGTCACCCCCGAGGATATCGCCGAAGTGGTGTCCATGTGGACGGGCATCCCGGTGATGCGCATCGCGGGCGAGGAGAAGGAGCGCCTGCTGAAGATGGAGGACTATCTCAAGGAACGGGTCATCGGCCAGCCCGAGCCCATCGAGGCCATGACCAAGGCGGTGCGCCGGGCCCGCGCGGGCCTGAAGGACCCCAAACGCCCCATCGGCGTCTTCATCTTCCTGGGCCCCACCGGCGTGGGCAAGACCTACCTGGCCAAGAACCTGGCCGAGTTCCTCTTCGGCTCGCAAGAGGCGCTGATCAAGATCGATATGTCCGAATTCATGGAGCGGCACAACGTCAGCCGTCTCGTGGGCGCGCCTCCCGGCTACGTGGGCTATGAGGAGGGCGGCCAGCTCACCGAGGCCGTGCGCCGTCGCCCCTACTCGGTCATCCTCCTGGACGAGATCGAGAAAGCCCATCCCGAAGTCTTCAACATCCTCCTGCAGGTCATGGAGGACGGGCATCTCACCGACGCCAAAGGCCGACGGGTGGACTTCCGCAACACCATCATCATCATGACCTCCAACGTGGGCGCATCCATCATCCGCCACGGCGGCGGGCTGGGCTTCAAGGTCACCGACGAAGCCGAGCAGAAGAAGAGCGCGTACGAGGACATGAAAAAACGGGTCATGGACGCGCTGCGCCGCACCTTCCGGCCCGAATTCATCAACCGCCTGGACGGCATCATGGTTTTCCATCCCCTGGAGCTGGACAGCATCAAGGCCATCGTGGACCTGGAGATGAAGCGGGTGCTGGAGCAACTGGGCGAGCATGACATCGTGCTGGAGATGGAGGACTCGGCCCGGGAATTCCTGGCCCGGGTGGGCTACGACCCGCAGTTCGGCGCCCGCCCCCTGCGCCGGGCCATCCAAGAGCATGTGGATGACGTCCTCAGCGAGGGCCTGCTGGCCGACCGCTTCCAGCCGGGCGACCGCATCCGCGTCTACCATGTGGAGGGGGATGACGCCCTCTCCTTCGAGGTGGTGGAGCGTCGGCCCGAGCTGGCGGAAGAGGAAGGCCCCTCTCTGGAGGCCATGTTGGGATAACCTGAGCATCGACGTCCTTGCCGGGGAAAAGCGCCCTCTCGGCAAGGACGTCAACCATCCTTTGCCCAATGCCACTGGCTCCAAAACAGGGAAATAAACAAAAATATCTTGCCTTGCGACCTGCCGCCTGCCACTTGTAAATGGCTCAATCTACCACACAGGTTAACGAACTGCGCATTTTGGGGTGCGAAATCGGGCGTGTAAGCAGTTGTGTTGCATGAATAGGTTGGGAAATCTGGTATAATCGATGCGCTATGGACCACCCGACGCCCGAACTCCACAATTTCGCCAACCTGGACCACGACCGCCAGGCCCGCAACGGCCTGCCCGAGATCGTCTACGCGGAGAGCAAGACGCCCGAGCAGGTCGCGGCCATCCTGGCCGCGCTCTACGCCCGCGCGGGCACGGCCCTGGCCACCCGCGCCTCGGCCGAACATGCCGCCGCGGTGCAGGCCCGCCTCCCCGACGCCGTCTATCACCAACTGCCCCGGCTCATCACCGCGGGCCCGCCCCTGCGCCAGCCCCGGCCCGAGGACCCCTACGCGGCCGTGGTCTGCGCGGGCACCAGCGACCTGCCCGTGGCCGAAGAGGCCGCGCTCACTCTGGAGTGGGCGGGCTGGCCCGTGCGCCGGGTCACGGACGTGGGCGTGGCCGGCATTCACCGCCTTTTCGCGGTGGAGGATGTGCTGCGCGAGGCCGCGGTGGTCATCGTGGTGGCGGGCATGGAGGGCGCCTTGCCCAGCGTCGTGGGGGGACGCATCCCCGCGCCCATCATCGCCGTGCCCACCAGCGTGGGCTATGGGGCTAACTTCGGCGGCCTCAGCGCCCTGTTGGGCATGCTCACCGCGTGCGCGCCCGGCATCACCGTGGTCAACATCGACAACGGCTTCGGCGCGGCCGCGGCCGCCCACCGCATTCTGCTTCGTAAATAAATCTCTCACGCCAAGCCGCAGAGGCGCAAAGGGAAAAAGGCTAGGAATGTAGGCTCCCAGGCGGATGTGTCATCCGCCGGGGAACACGCCGCCAACGTTGTTCACTTCAGGTAAACCGGGAAACACGGATAGAAAACACAAATAGAGAAAACACA
>CAZDCN010000479.1:0-2824 GCA_964503945.1 uncultured Caldilineales bacterium | reverse complement strand
CCTGCTTCGTAAATAGAACACCCGCAGGTGAACCTGCGGGCTAGAAACCACGCCCCGTCAACGGGGCTTTGGCCGGGGTCGCCCGCCCGCAAGCCGGGTTCACCCGGCGTGTTTCGTAGCCCGGAGCTTCAGCGTATCGATTTGGGAAGTCTATTCCAGGTTTTAAGCATACGCCTCAGGATTGGCGCAGTGGGGCAGGCGCTGCCCGGCCAGGCCCGCGAGCAGATTGTCCACGGCCATCTGCGCCATCTTGATGCGGGTGGCGATGCTGGCGCTGCCGATGTGGGGCAGGGCGGTGACATTGGGCAGAGCCAGCAGGGGATGGTCGGGCGGCAGAGGTTCGGGCGTGAACACATCCAGCCCCGCGGCCAGGATTTGGCCCGACCGCAACGCTTCCACCAGCGCGTCCTGGTCCACCACGCCCCCGCGGGCCGTGTTGATGAGGATGGCGGTGGGTTTCATCCTGGCCAGCGCGTTGGCGTCGATGAGATGATGGGTTTCGGGCGTGTAGGGGCAGTGCAGGGTGACGAAATCGCTGGTCTCCAAGAGCTCGTCCAGGGGGACGTAGGTTGCGCCCAGCTCCCCCGCGCGGGGATTGGGGCGGCGGTTGTGATAGAGAATCCGCACGCCGAACCCTTGCAAGCGCCGGGCCACGGCCTCGCCAATGCGGCCCAGACCGATGACGCCCACCGTGCTGCCGTGGAGGTCGGGCCCGGTCCACCCCATGGGCTCCCAGGTGGTCCACCGCCCCGCGCGCATGTCCGCGTGGGCCTCGAAAAAGCGCCGGGCCGTGGCGATCATGAGGCCGATGGTGAGATCGGCCACCGCGTCGGAGAGGACGCCGGGGGTGTGGCCCACGGGGACGCCTCGGGCCGTGCACGCGGCCAGGTCGATATTATCCACCCCCACGGCCATCTGGCTGACGACGCGCAACTGCGGCCCGGCCGCGTCCAGCAGGCGGGCGTCGATGCGGTCGGTGAGCAGGGTGAGGAGGCCGTGAACGCCGGCGGCGCGGCGCAGGAGCTCGTCGTAGGGGGGCGGACCGGGTTCGGGCCACACGTCCAGGGCCAGGTCCGCGGCCCGCAGCCGCTGCATCGCGGGCTCAGGCAGGATGCGGGTGACGAAAACGCGTTGCATCAAACCATCTCCTTTAATGAAACAATGGGGGAACGATATCCCATTGCAGTCAACATCGCCAACGCCTCATCCGCTTTTGAAAGCGAAAGGTATTCCCCTTCCACCAGCAATTTGAGAATACCCAGCGTCCCTGACAAAGGAACCCCAAGGACGCGGGCATGACAGAGGGCCAATCGATCATCGGTCAGAACGCCATAACCGCGATGCCAAGCCAAACTCAAACATGCCGCCTCGCCCACATCTAAAGGGGGGATCAAATCAGCCATATCCGCTCTTTCGAGCTCACTTAGCGTCTCGATTTCCAGCCACTCCCAATCTTGTACCGGTAAAATTCCTTTTTGAAGCCCTTGTTGCAGTTCATTCCACGCTTCTTGCACGGTCACAAAATTACCATCTCCTAATGAAGCCAGCCATCCCACCCTCTCAATAAGACTGAAATTGGACATGACCGTATTATCGAGCACCCATTTCATCTTCAATCAAGATGCCTGGTCGGTAGTGATGATCGATGCTCGAAGCGCTTCGACTTCAGCCCGAGCGTCCTCCAACGATTCCGGGCCGAGATAGATCGGTATCCCCTTTTCCCAAAAAACCTGCCGCAATTCGAGGGGATGCATGCCCAAAAGCACAGCGGCCCGCGCCAGGCTGATGGATTCATCCAGATACGCGCTGACGACCAACGACCATCGCAACTCCTCATCCTCAGCCATCATTTTTTCCAGGACGCGCTGAACCAGCTCCGGACGAGTTCGCTGGAGCTTGATGAGCTGTTCCAATTGCCAATCAGAAATCACGGGAGAAGCCATTGTCGGAAGTGATCCTGGGATGGTGCACGTTCATTATACCCGCCATTTACCACGCGTTGCAACCAACTCTCAAGTCACCATACTTCCCAATGAACCACCTGCTCCAACGCCCGCTTGCGGCCTTTGCGGGGCGGGCGTTTCAGCGCGTCGGGGTTCGCGGGATAGCCAAAGGAGATGGCCGCATAACACATCTTGTCTTCGGGAAGCTGCAACAGCGCATGGGCCTTGTCCATGTCGTAGATGTTGGCGATGACGGAGCCGATGCCCAGCTCGTGCGCGGTCAACATCATGTTCTGCGCGGCCCGGCCCAGGTCGAAGGCCACGGGCCAGCGCTCCCGCCAGTCGCCCGTCACCAGGGCGACGCCCACCGCGGCCCCGGCCAGATGCCCGGCCCAGGGACCACATTCGCTCAACGCCCGCAGCCGTTCCCTATCCCGAATGACGATGAAATCCCACGGCTGGATGTTCTTGGAGCTGCCCGCAAGCCGACCCGCGTTGAGAATGCGCAGCAGCGCTTCTTCGGGGATGGGCTTGTCCGCGAAATCGCGGATGGCCCGCTTGGTGCGAATTGCGTCGTACACGTTCATAATCGCCTCCTGAGGAATGCGTAACTATGCTTGCAAAGCCTGATGCAGGTTGTGGAGTTCCTGAGCCGTGCCCACGATGATGAGCACGTCGCCCGGTTGCAGCACCGTGTCCGGGCCTGGATTGAGTTCGAATCTGCCGGTGGCGCTGTCGGGACGGCCCCCTTCGCCCCGGTAGAGGGCAATGACCGTGATGCCGAAGCGCCGCCGCAAATCGGCCTGGGCCAGGGTCTTGCCCGCCAGCCCCGAATCCTCCTCCACGCGCAGCTCATCCATCTCCGCGCCCCGGCCTTCGTC
>CAZDCN010000478.1:0-2830 GCA_964503945.1 uncultured Caldilineales bacterium | reverse complement strand
CACCTACGCCATCACCACTTACGGGGCCGCGGCCCTGTGGGCCTTGCCCGCGGCCCTGCTCACCTTCACGCCCGGCGGCTACACCCCCAAGACGGCACTCAGCATTTTGGGCATGGGCGTCTTCCCCCTGGGCTTGGGTCACACCCTCTACAACGCGGCTCTACGGCGGGTGCACGCGTCCTACGCCAATGTCATCGCCACCCAAGAGGTGACGGGCGGCATTCTTCTGGGCGCGCTGCTGCTGGGCGAGATTCCGGGCGTCAATGAGATCGTCGGCGTGGTCGTCGCGCTCCTGGGCATCCTCATCGTCATTCTCTAACCATGCGTCCCACCCAATTTCCCCGCCACCTCTGGCCCCTGAGCGTCCACTTTTTCCGCGGGCGATTGTTTCTCGGTCCGCACGATCTGGCGTCGCTGGCCCGACGGTTAGGCGCGCCTCTCTACATCTACGATCTGGCCACCCTGGAGTGGGCCATCAGCGCCTACCGCCACGGCCTGCGGGCCTGGCCCGGCCCCGGCCTCATCACCTACGCCGCGAAAGCCTGGCTGAGCCTGCCTCTGGTGCAGCTGTTGGCCCGCCGCGGCCTGGGCTTCGATGTGGTCTCGCTGGGCGAGCTGGAGATGGTTCAGCGCGGGGGCGCAGACCCGCGCCGGGTGCATCTGCACGGCAACAACAAATCGCCCGAGTTGTTGAACCGGGCCGCGGACGCGGGCGTGGGGGGCATCGTCGTCGATAACCTGCACGAACTGAGCCTGCTGGAAGCCATGACCCCGCCCGCGGCTCTGCCCCTGTGGCTGCGGCTGAATCCCGACCAATCCCCCGAAACCCACGCCTACCGCCAGACCGGCCACGCCGGCTCCAAGTTCGGTCTGAGCTGGGAGGAGGCGCAGACTGCGGCGCGACGCATCGCCCGCGCGCCCCACCTGCGCCTGACGGGCCTGCACGCGCACATCGGCTCCCAGTTTTTCGAGCTGACGCCCCTGTTTCGGGCCATCGACCGGCTGGCGGAGCTGGCCGCGTGGGTGCAGCGAGAGGGTTTGGGCGAGATCCGCGTGCTCTCTCCGGGCGGGGGGCTGGGCGTCCCCTACCATCCCGAGGACCCCGCGCCCCCGTTGGCCGAAACCGTGGCCCAACTCAGCCGCTATGCGGCCCGGGCCTGGCAAACGCGGGTGGGAACCCCGCATCCCACGCTGGCGCTGGAGCCGGGTCGGAGTTTGATTGCCCGCGCCGGGCTGGCGTTGTATACTGTGGGCGCTGTGCGTCCTTTGCCCGACGGAAGCCGCATCCTCGCGGTGGATGGCGGCATGAGCGACAACCTCCGCCCGGCGCTCTACGGCGCCCGCTACACCGCGGCCCTGGCCCACGCGCCCCTGGGCGATTCCGTTGGCCCGGCCCGCATCGTCGGGCCCCTGTGCGAAAGCGGCGATTTCCTCATCGACCGCATCCATCTGCCCCCAGCGCGAGCGGGCGACATCCTGGCCATCCCCGTCTCGGGCGCGTATCATCTCAGCATGGCCAGCAACTACAATGGCATGCTGCGCCCGGCCGTCTGGCTCCACGCCCGCGGCCATCTCCTTCCCATGCAACGCCGCGAGACCCTCGCGGACCTTCTCCATCGCGATATTCCCCTGGAAAATCCCACGCATCTACGCTAACGCGTCCCCACGGAACCACGCTATGACCTCTGCCATCGTTATCCTCGCCGCGGGCAAAGGCGCCCGCATGAAATCCAACCTGCCCAAAGTGCTGCACCCCCTGGCGGGCCGCCCCATGATCGCGTATAGCCTGGACCTGGCCCGGACGCTGAGCGATTTGCCGCCGGTGGTTATCGTAGGCCATAAGGCGGAGGAGGTGATGGCTGCGGTGGGAGATGGCACCATTTTTGTGGAGCAGACCGAGCAGTTGGGCACGGGCCACGCGGTCATGCAGGCGGAGGCGGCCCTCGCGGGCCGGGCCGAGACGGTGATGGTGTACGCTGCGGACATGCCTCTGCTGACCTCCGCCACCCTCCAGCGCCTGCAGGCGACCCATGCGGACCGCGGCGCGGCCATCACCATGCTTTCGGTCATTGCCGAGGACCCGCGCGGGTTTGGTCGGGTGGTGCGGGGGGAGGATGGAAGCGCGCGGGCCATCGTGGAGGAGATCGAGGCCACCGAGGAGCAAAAGGCCATTCGGGAGCTCAACGCGGGAGTCTATTGCTTCGATGCGGCCTGGCTGTGGCCGGCGCTGCACCGCTTGCAGCCCAGCCCCCGCAAGGGCGAGTATTATCTCACGGATCTGGTGGGGCTGGCCGTGGCGGATGGGCGCAGGGTGGAGGTGGTGACCACGGAGACGCCCGAGGAGGCCCTGGGCGTGAACACGCGTGCGCATCTGGCCGAGGCCGAGGCGGTGATGCGGCGGCGGGTGAATCGGGCGCTGATGCTCTCGGGCGTCACCCTCATGGATCCCGACGCCACCTACATCCAGCCGCAGGTGCGCGTGGGCCGCGACACGACCATCGGGCCGGGCGCGGTGCTGCGCGGGGACACGGTCCTCGGCGAGGGGTGCGAGATCGGTCCCCACGCGGTGCTCACCGACGTCCACGCGGGGGACCGCGTGGTCATCGGCGCGGGCGCGCTGGCCACAGGCTGCCACTTCCCCGACGACGCCGACATCCCGCCCGGCTCCATCCTCACAGGTTGATCTTGCCCGGTTGTTATGTTGATGTTATAGTAACCTCAGGCATGATCTGCTTCGTAAATAGCCGTTGGCGTCGTTGGCAGAGACCTTCTCAGAGCCAGCGTTGGCCGAGGGCTCAACGACGTCATGCGTAAAACGTAAAACGTGAGG
>CAZDCN010000477.1:0-2832 GCA_964503945.1 uncultured Caldilineales bacterium | reverse complement strand
TTCATGGTCCTGGGCGCGGCCATCCAACGCCTCGCAGGGATGCCCCTGGCGGATTATCTGGCCCGGGCAGTGTTGGCTCCCCTGGGCATGACTCAGATCGCCTATCGTCCCCTGGATCGTGGAATTCCCCGCGAGCAGATCGCGCCCACGGAGTTTTGCGCGTGGCGCGGGCGACGCATCTGGGGCGAAGTGCATGATGAGAACGCGGCCTGCCTGGGGGGTGTGGCCGGGCATGCGGGTCTGTTCGCCACGGCCCGAGAAGTTGCCAGATTGGGCGCATGCTTCTTACGCGGGGGCGACCCCATTCTACCGGGGGCGCTGGCATCCGCCATGGTGCTGGAACAGGCGTGGGTAGGAAATGAACGCCGGGGCCTGGGCTGGAAACTGCAAACGCCCGACTCCAGTCCCATAGGAGCGGCCTTTGGCCCTCGCAGTTTCGGGCATACAGGTTTTACCGGAACATCCCTGTGGGTGGATCCCGATCGGGATGTGATTGTCGTTTTATTGACCAATCGCGTCTATTATGGCCGAGATAACAGCGGCATCGCCCGTGTTCGCATCCGTCTGCATGAGGCGGTGGCCGACCTGATAGACAATGTATCGGAGCGGAACACATGACCGAATTTGTCATTGGCGTGGATGGCGGCGGCAGCAAAACTGAGGCCGTGGTTCTGGATTTTGAGGGCAGGGAGCGGGGGCGGGGATGGGGGCCCGCGTCGAATTATCTGAGCGTGGGCCTGGATGCTGCGCGCGAGGCCTTGCACCGGGCGATGGCTGACGCCATGAACGCGGCCGGCGCGCGGCCAGATCAAATCCGCGCGGTGGTTTGGGCCCTGGCAGGCGCGGGGCGCCCCGAAGATGTGCGAATGTTGCAGGCGTTACAGCAGGAGCTTTTGCCAGGAACGCGGGGCGAGGTGGTGACCGATGCGGAGGCCGCACTGGTGGGGAGCGTGGGGCGGCGCATGGGGATTGTCGTCATTTCGGGGACGGGGATGATGGTGTGGGGGGAGGATGGCGAAGGTCGCTCCGCCCGGGCCGGAGGCTGGGGACATGCGCTGGATGAGGGCAGCGGATACGCCCTCGCTCTGGACGCACTGCGGGCTGTTGCCCGGTCGCTCGACCGTCGCGACTTGCCTACCCGCCTCACTCAGCGCTTTTTACAGCGCCTGAATCTCTCTCATCCCACCGGCCTTATTTCTTGGCTCTATGCGCCCGATCGGCAGGCTGCGGATATCGCCAAGCTGGCTCCCCTGGTGTTGGCCGAGGCGGAGCAGGGGGATCTGTTGGCGACCGAGGCGGCCATGCGAGCCGCGGACTCGCTGGCCGCGGGGGCGGATGCCGTGGCCCGTAGCCTGGGGTGGGATGTCCACCGACGATTTCCCCTGGCGCTGTCGGGCGGGTTGTTGACGGGCAGCGCCTTCTTTCGGGCTTTGGCCGAGCAAAGCATCCGCACCCGACTTCCGGGCGCTCGTCCCCAACTTCCCCGTTTCGATCCGGCGGTGGGGGCGGGACTGCTGGCTCTGGAATCCCTGGGGCGTTCCCTGGCAGGGCCCGCGACGGATGCCGCAACCGCATCTGAGATGCGCGTGTGGGCGTCGGAGCAGCAGCATGTCTTGACCCACGATCTGGATATGCGACCGACGATGGAAGTGGTGGGACTGATGCATCTGGAGGATGCCCGGGCCGTGGCTGCCGTGCGCCCTGTGCTGCCAGCTATTGCTGCATTTATCGACGCGGTCGCTCCTAGGATGCAGCAAGGCGGGCGATTGATTTATGTGGGTGCGGGCACGTCCGGGCGTTTGGGCGTGCTGGACGCGTCGGAATGTCCTCCCACCTTCAATACGGCTCCCGATCAGGTGGTCGGGATCATTGCCGGAGGACGCCGAGCCCTCACCGAAGCGGTGGAAGAGGCGGAAGACCGGGAGGACGCGGGCGTGGATGCCATGATTGCACTGGGTGTGGGCCCTCTCGATAGCGTGGTGGGCATTGCGGCCAGCGGTCGTACACCCTATGTCGTGGCCGCGTTGACGGAGGCTCGGCGCCGAGGAGCCCTCACTGCTGCTATCATCTGCAATCTCCCGGCGCCCCTGGCCGACCTGGCGGACCATGTGCTGGCTCCCCTGGTGGGGCCCGAAGTCATCGCCGGCTCCACCCGACTGAAGGCGGGCACCGTGCAAAAGCTGATCTTGAACATGATCAGCACCGGCGTCATGGTGCGATTGGGCAAAACATATGGAAATCTGATGGTGGATGTGCGACAGCAGAATGAAAAGTTGCAGCGTCGGGCGCGTCGGATCGTGGCCCAGGCTTGCGGCGTTAGCGAGGATGAGGCGGCCAAAGCCCTGGCCCGTTGTGGCAACGACGTGAAAATCGCCATTGTTAGTACGTTGCTTCGCGCCCCCTGCGAAGTCGCCAAAGCGCGGCTGGCTCGCGCCCGCGGCAATGTGCGAAAGGCCATCGAAATCCCTTTTTAGCGCGGAAAAAGGGGTTGACAAATCGCAAAACATTGTTATAATAGCATTTGTTACCTCCTAAATGCCTGTCCTCCTCATCGCCCCTCCTCATCATGTTTGCCTTCAAGAAGTCCGCCAAGCGCAACAAGCCCTTCCTAAACCTGGGAAGGCATGTGCGCACGCGGTAGAAGGCAAATAAAGCCCCACCTCCCGCTCTGTGCTTAGCCCGACCAGGTTCCCTCCGCCTGGCCGGGCTTTTTTCATTCCCCAATCTCCGTAACTACTAACGTCGGCAGTCACTTTTCGCATCACCTTTTGCCACGAACTGGCGTTTCGCTAAAAAATTATGGAGAAAGCGAGGGAGAGAGTTCATTAACAA
>CAZDCN010000476.1:0-2835 GCA_964503945.1 uncultured Caldilineales bacterium | reverse complement strand
CTGGCTCTGAGAAGGTCTCCGCAAACGACGCCAACGTCTATTTACGAAGCAGTTCCTCTTCCGAAGTCCAGCTTTGGCCCGATGTTAGGGAGAAAGGGTATAATCGGGTCTCGCGTCAACGAACCTCATTTCCCGGAGAGAGCCATGCCCAATCTGGACGAAACCCTCGTGCGGGAGAAAATCCGCGCCTACATCACCCGCGAGCTCATCCGCGACCCCGACTACGACCTGGCCGATGATGAAGGCGTCATCACCGGCGGGCTCATGGATTCCTTCGCCCTGGCCGATTTCGCGGTCTTCGTGGAGCAGGAATTCGGGGTCTACATCCCCGACCCCGATCTCACCGTGGAGAAGATGGACACCCTGAACCAGATGGTCGCCCGGGTGCTGCGAGGTTAATCCTGCAAATCTTTCATGATTGCGCCGATTTGCGCGGCGAGAAGCGGTGCATCTTGCTGGGCCGTGAACCAGACGATGCGCCAATCCACGGTGAAATAGGCATGGACAGCGATATTCCTGAACGCAATGATGTCGCGCCATTCAATTTCTGGATGCCGAGCTTTGAATTCAGGCGACAGTCGAGCTGCAGCTTCTCCGATCATGATCAACTTTTGAAGCACTGCACTTTGCCTGAGTTCATCATCCAGAAAGGCTTCCTCTGTTACTCCCTCCAAAAAGCGCCCGATAGCGGCGGCTGCTTGAAGCATATCGGTTAGATAAAGGCGGTCATGTCGCATAGATGTCCTCTGCTTCCCTTAGCACCTCTTCGCGAATAAGCGTTTTGAGGCCGGAAACAGGCACAAGATCCACCGAACGTTGAAAGAGCTCCGAGAGTTCACGCTGGATGCGCGCCAACTCGAGAAATCCGATTTTCGCATCTTTCTCAAACTCAACCAACACATCGATGTCGCTTTCCGGCCTGGATTCCCCGCGCGCGTAAGAGCCAAACACTGCCAGGCGTCGGATGTGATGACGTTGGCAGATGGCTTCAATTTCTGGTTGGGAAATAGCGAGGTCTTTTCGCATCATTCGTTCATCTCTCATTATAACATACGATGCCCTTGCTCACTCCCGAAACCCGCACCGCCTGGAACACCTTGCTGGACGCGGCCGCGTTGCGCGAGGATGCGCCGGACGCGCCCGCCATCATCTTCGTGGCCACGGATGCAGAGCCGGTGGTCGTTCCTCGGGCTATGTTCCAGGCCCGGACGCGCGGGTATGCGGCGGGGCTGAGGAAGTTGGGCGTGACCCCGGGCGATCTCGTCCTCATCGCCCACATCCAAAACCTGGAGAGCATCTACGCGTTCTGGGGCGCGCTGCGGATGGGCGCGATCCCCTCCATGTTCCCCACCCTCACCGAAAAGCTGGACCCGGACGTGTACATGCGGAATATGAACGCGCTGGTGCGGCGTTCGGACGTGCGGCTCATCTTCACCAGCGATGATTTCGCGGCGGTGATGGCCCGGGTCGCGGATTGCCCGGTGGCGGGGTCCAGCGAGCTGGCGGGGCTGGCAGAAAACGCCGGGAGCGAGGGCTTTCAACCCCACGCGCCCCATCCCGACGACATCGCCTTTCTGCAACATTCCAGCGGCACCACAGGCCTGCAAAAGGGCGTGGCCCTCAGCCATCGAGCGGTGCTCAACCAGCTCGCCAGCTACGCCCGGGCCATCGACCTGCGGCCGAACGATGTCATCGTGAGCTGGCTGCCCCTCTATCACGACATGGGGCTCATCGCGGGGTTCATCCAGCCCCTGGCGCAGGGCCTTCCCCTGGTCCTCATGTCTCCCTTCGACTGGGTGCGCCACCCCGCGCTGCTCTTCCGGGCCATCCACGCTTATGGGGGAACCCTCGCCTGGCTGCCCAACTTCGCGTACAATCATCTCGCCCGCCGGGTGCGCGTCCGGGATATGGAGGGCGTGCGGCTGGATTCCATGCGCATGTTCATCAATTGCTCCGAGCCCGTGCGTGACGACAGCCACCAGCTTTTCCTGCAGCGTTTCGCAGAGGCGGGCGTGCGGGAGGAGATGCTGGCCGTGAGCTACGCCATGGCCGAAAACACCTTCGCGGTGACGCAAACCCCGCCCGGCCGCCCGCCCCGGCTGGATGTGGTCAGCCGTCAGACGTTGAGCGAGGAGCGCGTCGCCCGGCCCGCGCAGGAGGATGAGGCCACAACCATCCTCGTCTCCTGCGGCCCCGCCATCCCCAACACCCAGGCCAAGGCGGTGGATGACCAGGGCCGGGACCTGCCCGAGCGCCGGGTGGGTGAGATCGCCATCCGCAGCGATTGCATGCTCACGGGTTATTACAAACGCCCCGACCTGGACCCCTTCACTCCGGACGGGTGGTATCGCACCGGCGACATGGGCTACCTCGCGGATGGGGAGGTGTACATCGTCGGGCGCAAGAAGGACCTGATCATCCACGCGGGGAAGAACATCTACCCCCAGGACATCGAGGCCATCGTGAATCAGGTTCCGGGCGTGCATCCGGGCCGGGCCGTGGTCTTCGGCGTTCCCGACGAGCGGGAGGGCACGGAGCTCATCGTCGTGGTGGCGGAGGTGGACGTGGCGGACCCGGCGGAGCGCAAGGCCATCGCCCGGGCCATCCGCCAGGCCGTGGCCGGCAGCAGCGACGTGACGGTGGGCTATGTGACGCTGGTGGGGCCCAAGTGGCTGATCAAGACCTCCAGCGGCAAGATCGCCCGGGCCGCGAATCGGGAGAAGTGGCTGCGCGAGCGCGAAAATTGAACAGGCGCCATGAGCGTTTGCTCGCCGATAAGAATGAAAATGGGAACGCGGATGACACAGATGCTCCGCAACGCGGATTTCCGCGGAT
>CAZDCN010000475.1:0-2842 GCA_964503945.1 uncultured Caldilineales bacterium | reverse complement strand
TGGCGTAATCAATGGCCAGCCAGATGGAGAGAAGCAGCGGGATCACACTCCACCAGGTCGCAAATTTTTTGATGAGGTCTTCTTTCTCTTTCGGCAACAAGGCGACGATGATGGCCCCCACCGTAGGCAGGAAGACGATCAGCGTCAGCACCGAACTTCGAAGTAAATCCATTGAGATCTCCTCCTCGGTTGTTTTGGAGATAATTGCTGGATGTCAGCGTGTTTTTGTGATGATTTGATTTTTAACGAAGGGGGATCAGCAGCAACAAAACCGCCACCGACAGCAACAAGATGAGCAAGTAATTCTGCGCCTCGCCCGTCTGGATGAGGCGCACCACCGCGCCCGTCCAGGTGGTGACCAGGCCCACGCCATTGACCGCGCCGTCGACGATATATTCATCGAACCAGCGGCGCAGGGTGGCGGCCAGCCAGCGGCCAAACGCGCCCACCCAGTTGACGATGCGGTCGATGACGCCCCGATCGAAGCGGGCGAAGAAGCTGGCCAGCCACAACGCGGGACGCACCGCGATGAGATGATAGAACTCATCGAAGTAATACTTGTTCTCCAGCACCGTGTAGACGGGGCCCAGCCAACGGCGCAGGGGATCAGGCTGGCCCGCCTCCAGAGGCTTGCGGCCATACACCAGCCAGGCCACGACGATGCCGCCCAGGGCCAGCGTCACCGAAATGAGCGCAGGCGTCCATTCAAAGGGAATGGGCTCCGCGTGCAGCCCATAGAATCCGGCCTGCTCTTCCAGAAGATGCAGCATAAAGTCGGGGAAGAGCTTGCCGAAGATGGGGAATTCCTTGGGCACGGCCACGAACCCGCCGAAGAGGGCGAAGAAGGCCAGGGCGATGAGGGGCCAGGTCATGGAGCGCACGCTTTCGGGCGCATGTTCCGCGGCCTCGGTGCGGGGCTTGCCGAAGAAGGTGAGGAACACCTGTCGGAAGGTGTAGAACGCGGTGAGGAACGCGCCGATGGCCAGGGTCCAATATACGCCCGGACGCCCGAAATACCAGGCGTGGGCCAGGATTTCATCCTTAGACCAAAAACCCGCGGTGATGAGAGGCACTGCGGAAAGAGAAGCCGCGCCGGCGATGAACGTCCAGCCGGTGATGGGCATGCGTTTCAGCAGGCCGCCCATGTTGAACATGTCCTGCGGGTCGAAGTATTCGTCATGCCCATGCTCATGATCATGGCCATGCGCGTGTTCATGGGCATGATGATGACCGTGCTCCATGCCGTGGATCACGGAACCGGAGCCCAGGAAAAGCAGGGCCTTGAAGAAGGCGTGGATGAGCAGATGGATCACCGCGGCCACCCAGGCGCCGATGCCCAACGCGGCGAACATATACCCCAACTGGGAGATGGTGGAATAGGCCAGCACCTTTTTGATGTCCTTCTGCGCCACGCCGATGGTGGCTGCGAAAAGCGCGGTGAACGCGCCGATGAAAGCCACGAAGAGCATGGCCCCATTATCGCCGTGATGCGCCGCGGAAATCAGGGGCGACATGCGCACGATGAGGTACACGCCCGCGGACACCATGGTCGCGGCATGGATGAGGGCGGAGACGGGCGTGGGGCCCTCCATGGCGTCGGGCAGCCACACATGCAGAGGGAATTGGGCCGATTTGCCAATGGCGCCCCAGAAAATGAGGATGGAGATGAGCACCGCCCAGGAGACCGCGCCGAAGATGGGGAGCGTCACCGTGGAGGTCGCCAGCGCCTCCATAAACGCCTTGTTTCCGAAGATCTCCTGGAAATTCAGCGTGTTGGCCTGGATGAAGAGGAAGATCAGGCCCATCATGAAGAGCACGTCGCCCACCCGGGTGGTGAGGAAGGCCTTCAGGCCCGCCTGCTTGGGCGTAATCTGGTTCGGATCGGGATAACTTTTATCGAACCAGAACCCGATGAGGAGGTAGGAACAGAGGCCCATGATCTCCCAGAAGATGAAGAGCATGAGCAGGTTGTCGGCCACCACCAGCCCCAGCATGCCCGTGGCGAACAAGGAGATGTAGGCGAAAAACCGGCTGTAGCGGGGGTCCAGCCCATCGGTGTTCAGAGCCGGGTCCTGATAGCTGGGGAAGGTCATGTAACCCGAGCTATAGATGAAGATCATGGTCAACACAAACCCGACCATGAACAACATCCCCGCGGTCACCGCGTCCACGGCCACGCCCATCTGGAAGGTGAGCTCTCCCATGGGCATCCACGGAACCTGGATGTTGAAGGGCTCTTGAGTGAGCTCGGGGTTGACAAAAAAGGCGATAGCCACCGCCCACGACAGGATCCAGGCGATGACGACCGCGGCGATCGCGACATTCGAGCTCAGCTTCTTCTTGGGGTTGGTGAAGAAGATGATGGCGAAGAACGCCAGGGCTGTGGGCAGAGGAATCAGCCAGGTCAGATTAAAAACGAAGGGATAATTCATAAGCGACCTCGATGAAGGCGGTGCAGAAAGATCGAAGATTAAAGATCAAAGAGCGTTTTGCGTAAACCTGCGCTTGAATCCTCAATCTTTCATCTTCAATCTTTACAATTTCAACTCGTTCAGCTCATCTACGTTGATGCTCTTGCGGGTGCGATAGATGGAAATCATCAGCGCCAAACCGACCGCGGCCTCGGCTGCGGCCACGGCAAAGACGAAGACCACAAAAATCTGGCCCGTGAGGTCTGTGGGCGTCAGATACCGCCAGAAAGCAACCAGATTGATGTTGACAGCATTGAGCATGAGCTCCACGCCCATGAGCACGGCGATGGCGTTGCGGCGGGCCAGCACCGCGAAGAAGCCGATGCTAAACAAAGCTGTAGCGAAAATGAGATACCAGGAGAGGGGAACAG
>CAZDCN010000474.1:0-2844 GCA_964503945.1 uncultured Caldilineales bacterium | reverse complement strand
CGGACGCGGCCCGCCGCTACGACCGCATGAACCGCCTGATGACCCTGGGCCAGGACCGGCGCTGGCGGCGGTTGGTGGTGGCAGCCTGCAACCTGCCCCCGGGCGGCCGCCTGCTGGATGTGGCCACCGGCACCGCGGACATCGCGCTGGAGGCCCTGCGGCAACACCCCGACGCCTTCGTCATCGGCGCGGACTTCACCCACGAGATGATGCGCATCGGCCAGGCCAAAGACCGGGACGGGCGCATTCCCTTCGTCGAGGCCGACGCCCTGCAACTTCCCTTTCCCGACAACGCCTTCGATGCGGCCTGCTCCGGCTTCCTCATGCGCAACGTCACCGACGTGGCGGCCGCGTTCGCGGAGCAGCGCCGGGTGGTGAAGCCGGGCGGCCGCGTCGTCTGCCTGGAGATCACCCGGCCCGCCACGCCCGTGTGGCGAGACATCTTCCATCTCTACTTTTTCAAACTGGTTCCCCGCATCTCCGCCCTCCTCAGCAGCAACAAGGACGCCTACAACTACCTGCCCCACTCCACCCTCGCCTTCCCCCGCCCGCCCCAACTGGCCGAGATCATGCGCTCCGTTGGGTTGAAAAACGTCGCCTGGCGCACCATGATGCTGGGGACCATGGCCCTGCACGTGGGCGAGGTCTAATTCTCGACAGCGTCTTCAATCGTGTACTCCACGTCCTCTTCTTCCCGAAAAAGTTGTTCTAATGCCATTTGTTGCCAGGCGTCTTCGTCCCATGAAGTCATTTCGCCCTCATGACGACGTCGATCCAGAAGGAAGGTCATAAAGTCGGCTACTTCTTGCAGCACATCTTCTGGAAGTGATTCAATTTGTTGTTGCACTTGTTTGCGTAACCGGCTGATCGTCATGAGTTGAACCTCCAGAAACAGCATTTTGCCAATCATAGCATAATTGTGCTGGCTTTTCAACAGATTTTATGGCTCCTCAACGTCTTATTATCGCCCTCAGCGGCGCGTCGGGTCAGATCTACGGCATCCGCATCTTGCAGTTGCTGGCCCAAACGCCCGACATCGAGACCCATCTGGTTCTCTCCCAGGCCGCGCGCATCACCATCGCCCAGGAGACGGACTTCGCCCCCGCGCAGGTGGAAGCCCTGGCCGACGCGGTCTATCGCCCGGGCGACATCGGCGCGGCCATCGCCTCCGGCTCCTTCCCCGTCCTGGGCATGATCGTCGCGCCCTGCTCCATCAAGACCCTGAGCGCCATTGCCCACAGCTATGCCAACGATCTCATCGTCCGCGCCGCGGACGTACAGCTCAAAGAAGGCCGCCCTCTGCTGCTCATGGTGCGGGAGACGCCTCTCCATCTGGGGCATCTGCGGCTGATGACCCAGGCGGCGGAGATGGGCGCCATCATCTTTCCTCCCGTCCCCGCGTTCTACGCCCGCCCCGCTTCGCTGGATGAGATGGTGACCCACACCGTCGGGCGCATGCTGGCCCGCATCGGCATCCCCAACGACGCCTATCCCAGGTGGCGGGGAGTTGCCAGGTGATTGTTGGTTGGTTGACGTTTAACGCTTGGCGTTATAGAATGTTGTTGCAATGATTAAGGGCTTTAAAGATAAAGAAACGGAAAAGATATTCTATCGCCAGCGTTCTCGGAAGCTCCCGCAGGACATTCAACGAGTGGCTTTGCGGAAATTGCGGATGCTGAACAATTCACGATCATTGCAAGATTTACGCGTGCCTCCATCCAACCGCTTGGAAAAGCTCTCCGGCGATCGATCTGGACAATACAGTATTCGCATTAACGCTCAGTGGAGAATCTGCTTTCGATGGCGTAATGGAGACGCGTATGATGTAGAAATCGTAGATTACCATTGAGGTTTTGGACCATGCAAGAAGAAAAACTCGCTCCGGTGCATCCTGGAGAGGTCCTCCTTGAAGAATTTTTGAAACCGATGGGCATCAGCCAAAATCAACTGGCGCTGGCCATTCGCGTGCCTGCCCGTCGCATTAACGAGATTGTTCAGGGAAAGCGCCGCATCACGCCCGACACCGCGCTCCGTCTGGCGCGTTTTTTCAATACGTCTCCTCAGTTTTGGTTGGGGTTGCAGATGGATTATGATCTCGACGTAGCCATAGACAAGGTGGGAGATGCCATCGAGCGGGACGTGAAAGTCTTTGTTTCCGAAGTCGCTTGAAAAAATCATGGCGTCTGCATCTCCGCATCAACCCATCCGCGACTTCCTCGCCGCACACAACACCCTCACCCTGGCTACGGTGGGACCCGAGGGGGAGATGCACGCGGCCGCGGTCTTTTACGCCCTCGCGGCCGACCTGCGCCTCATCTTCCTCTCCGATCCCCAGTCCAAGCACTGTCAGCACATCGCCAATAATCCCCGCGTGGCCGTCACCATCCAGGCCGATGGCCAGAGATGGCAGCGCATCACCGGCATGCAACTGCACGGCGAGGCCCGGCCCGCAGCCGACGACGCCCGCGACATCTACCTGGCCCGGTTCCCTTTCGTCTATCTGGCCCGCACCGGCCCCCTGGCCCGGGCGTTGAAAAAAGTGCGGTTTTACCAGGTGCACCCCCACTGGATACGCATCATCGACAATCGGCTGGGGTTCGGCTACAAACGGGAGTGGCGGGTGGTGGATGGCCGGCTGGAGCTGATTCGTAAATAACCCACGGATAGGGAGAACCACAGATAGAAGACGCAAATAGAGGAAACACAAATGAAAGTCAGGTTTGCAGGTGGCAAGGGAGGTATTGCGTATCCCGTATTGCGTAAAATTCAAGGCATTACGCATTACGCAATACGCAGTACGGAATACGCATCCCATTTTCATCCTTATCGGCGAGCCGCCGTTCA
>CAZDCN010000473.1:0-2853 GCA_964503945.1 uncultured Caldilineales bacterium | reverse complement strand
GAGTGGAATGAAGGATTAGGATCAGGAGGATGGGATTGAGGAGCGATGATCAAGGATTGATGATTAAGGATTGAAGGAAAAGTTGAGCAAGCGCTTTAGTTTTTAATCATTTGTCTTTAATCATCCTAATAATTCTGCTGCCTGCGTGGCAAAATAGGTGAGAATCATATCCGCGCCAGCGCGTTTGATGGACAATAGGCTTTCCAGCATAATGCGGGGTTCATCCAGCCAACCCTGCGCGGCCGCGGCCTTGATCATGGCATATTCGCCCGAAACCTGGTACGCGGCCAGGGGCAGGCTCACATCGGCCTTGAGCCGGGTCAGGATGTCGAGATAGAAACTGGCGGGCTTGACCATGATGATGTCCGCGCCTTCAGCGATGTCGATGGCGACTTCGCGCAGGGCCTCGCGGGCATTGGCCGGGTCCATCTGATACTGACTGCGATCGCCGAAGCTGGGCGGGCTCTCGGCTGCGTCGCGGAAGGGGCCATAAAGAGCGCTGGCGTATTTCGCAGCGTAGCTCATGATGGGGATGTGCTCGAACCCCGCGGCATCCAAGCCCGAACGAATGGCGCTCACCATGCCGTCCATCATGCCGCTGGGCGCGATGATGTCGGCTCCAGCTCGGGCGTGCACCACTGCGGTCTTGCTCAGATAGTCCAGGGTGGGATCATTGAGCACGTAGCCCACGGGCAGGTTGGGGTTGTAGGCGGGCTCTTCGGGCGTGTTGATGACGCCGCAGTGGCCGTGGTCGGTGTATTCGCACATGCACAGGTCGGAGACGACAATCATCTCGGGCAGAGCTTGTTTCAGCGCCCGAATGGCGGAAGGGATGATGCCATGAGGATCGTAATTTTCCGCGCCATGAGGGTCTTTGTGCTGGGGAATGCCGAAAAGGATGACGGAGCGCACGCCCAGGCTCCAGGCCCGCTGCGCTTCCTGGATCATCGTGTCGATGGAAAGCTGAAACTGGCCGGGCATGGAAGGGATAGGATGACGAACGCCTTCCCCATGACGCACGAAGAGGGGATAGATGAAGTCGTCGGGGTGCAGATGAGTTTCTTGCACCATGGCCCGCAACGCAGGCGAAAGACGCAGGCGGCGAGGACGGGCAGTGGGGTGGATGGGCTGTGGGAGCATTGGAGTTGGTGTGATTTGAGCGTGGTGGGGCGGTGGGAGGGGATTGAGATTCAATTGCGATTCAGTAGAGATTCATTGAATCTCTCCATCAACGCTCGCGCCAGGCCTGCGGTGGTGTATTCCTCGGGCATGATGTCCACCCGCAGGCCCGCACCTCGGGCTGCGTCCGCAGTGACCGGGCCGATGCAGGCGATGGTCACCCCGGCCAGAACGTCAGCCCCCAATCCTGCCTCCCGCTGGAGACGGATGAGGGTGTTGCGCACCGTGGAGGGGCTTGTAAAAGTGACGGCGTCCACATGACCCGCTTGCAAGGCCGCGGGCAGATCATCGCCGCCCGAGCCGATGACGGTCTCGTAAGCGGTGACAACATCCACCTGCACGCCGCGGGCCCGCAGGCCGTCGGGGAGGACATCGCGAGCGCGGGCCGCTCGGGGCAGCAGCGCCCGCTGGCCCGCGGTCAGGGGCAGCGCGGCCAGCAGGCTCTCGCCCACGGCTTTGGGCGGCGTCAACGCGACCTCCAGGCCCAAACGCTCTCGCACCGCCCGAGCCGTGGCCGGGCCCACCGCGGCAATAGCCGGGCCACGCAAGGCGTGGGGAGAGAGACCCAGCGCTTCCAGGCGGCGGGCCAGGGCCTCCACCGCGTTGGCGCTGGTGAGGAGGAGCCAGTCGTAAGCGCGGGCGTGACGCAAAGCCGCATCCAGGGCCGATATATCCGCAGGGGGCTGGATGGCGATGGCCGGGTAGAGCAGCGTGTGAAACCCGGCTGCCTCCAGCAGGGCCCTTAGCTTATCGGCCTGATGTTCGGCTCGGGTGATGACGACGGTAGGAGCGGTCATTTCAGCATGCTTGACAAAAGTTCACTTGGATGTTAACATTTTTCCATGAGAGAGATCATCTTCTATCGGACAGAATCGGGATTCTGCCCTGTTGAAGAGTTCCTTTCTTCTTTGCCGAGCAAGCAGGCCAAAAAATGACTTGGGTCCTCAAGCTCATCGAAGAACTGGAAATCGTACCAACAACCTACTTCAAAAAGCTCAAAGGAACTGACGATATCTGGGAAGTTCGTATCCAAAGCGGGCGACATATCTATCGTATTCTTGGATTTCTGGATGGCGATCAGTTTGTGGTGCTCAACCACGCATTCCAGAAAAAGTCACAAAAAACGCCGCTGAAAGAAATCAAACTCGCTGAACAACGAAAAAAGATTATTTTCGGAGGAAGCAACGATGAGTGATTTACAAAAATATATTGACCAACGCAAGAAAAACGATCCAGCGTTTGCCGAAGGCTATGATGAAGGTTATGAGGCCTTCAAAATCGGTGTTTTGCTAAAAATGGAGCGAGAGGCTGCGGGATTAACGCAAGAAGAAGTGGCTCGACGCTTAGGAACAAAGAAATCGGCCATTTCTCGCATCGAAAATCATGCGGAGGATATCAAATTGTCCACGCTGGAACGATTCGTTGCTGCCGTAGGGAAAAAGCTAATCATCGACATTCGCTGAATCTCAAAGCATATCCGCGGCGCCGCGGGCCAGCGCCTCCTCGGCCAGCCTCTGGCCCAGGGAGGCCGGGTCCTCGCCCTTAGCTTCCAGGCGCAGCACGCGACGGCCATCGGGCGAAGCCACCAACCCCCGCAGGCGCAAACCCTCCGCGATGGGTTCTGCGTACGCGGCCACAGGGATGGAGCAGCCCCCGCCCAATCCGGCCAGGAAC
>CAZDCN010000472.1:0-2861 GCA_964503945.1 uncultured Caldilineales bacterium | reverse complement strand
GCCATCAGCGCTCACTTTCGTTGCGCCGAGATGAACGCAGACGTAAGCAGTTACTGTTGAAAGAGGTTTTGCAGGCGGGGAACTTGCTCCCGCATTTCCTCCTCGGTGAAGGTGGCCTCCCAAAAGGGCCCGAGGCCGCCGCATTCCAGAGAAATGACCCAGGGCTCGGCCCAAGCGCCCGAGCGCAGCTGCGCCGCGGCCCAGGCCATGATCTCCCAATCTATATCGGTGAGGGGGAGGTGATCGGTCATGCCGTTGGGCAGCCAGGCGCCGCCCGGACCGATGTAGCTCTCGATGACCTCTTTGGTCAGGCCGCTGGCCATGGCCCGTTTCAGCCAGTAATCATCCACCACCTGCATGCCGGTGATGTGGATCTCGCGGATGGCGTGGAGGGGCAGGCGGGCGATGTAGTCGCGCACCTCCTGGCCCAGACGCATGGCCGCGATGCGGGCGTGGGAGATGTCGAACAGGAAGCCACAGCCTGTGGTTTCCACGACCCGCCGCGCGGTTTCCGCGTAGTAGGCGGGATAGAGGGGATCGGGCCCGAGATTGAAGCCGTTTTCCACAATCACGGTCTCTTTCCCAAAGCGTCGGATCACGCCCTCCACATCACGGATCAGGCTCTCCAGAGTGCGGTCCACATCGAAGGGGCTGACCTCGTCCCTGTCCAGGCCGAAGCGGGCGCGTGGGGCGTGGAGATGGAGGTTGAGATAGGGCGTGTCGGTGTCCGCCAACAGCTTTTCGAATTTGGCCCAGTCCGCAGGGGCTTTGGTTTCCCCGTCGATGGCGTCGCCCACGCCCGCGCCCACGCCCAGGGGAAAATGGATGTAGACCGGATAGCGATCTTTGACCTGGGCGATGAGGTCGGGCCAGGCGGGACACTTGAACACGTCGGGCGCGATGACGCCCTCATGGTAGAGTTTGATGGCGGCCTTGGAATAATTGAGACCAAATTTCATCGTGAAATGCTCCGTCGAAACACGCCAAATCGCAGATATTTGCCGCGAATGGGCATGCGCAGCAGTTCGGGCGTCAGTTCAAAGCCCAGCGATTCCCACAACCGCACATAATCCACCGCGGTGAAAGGAACCGCGGTGCGGATTTCGGTGATATCGGTGGCGATGCGCAGCCACTCTTCCAGGATGCGCACAGCCCAACGCCCGATCTCCATCCGGTCCGCGGGCAACTCATCCCGAAGAATGAGCGCGCCCAGCCACAACACGCCTTCCTGTGGATGATGGAAGCGGAAATCCAGCGAGCCGATGATGGCCTCCCCCTCCCACCAGATGGCCATGATGGCCCGGTCGTCGCTGTCCAGCAGTTGATGATAATCATTGGCCGCCTGCAGAGGGGACGCCGACTCCCCGGCGAAAGTCATGAAGTAGCCATCGCTGGCCTCATACATGGCCTGCAACTCGGGCAGGTGTTCTGTGGTGATGGGTTTTAACAGGATGGGAGGCGCGCTCTCCGTCATCCCAGAAACTCCTGAAGCGCTCTTCTAGCGCTCTCCAATTGTCGCAGAGAACGCTTTCGTTGGTAGTTCAAAGGGAGTTCCTCGCTCAACATCTCCAGGAATTCTTCCAGAAATTCACTCTGAATCAAAATCTGTTTGGGAACGGCCCCCAGTTTGGCGAAAGTTTCCAGGATGTAGATGGGAATGCGTCCCTGCATTTCCCACAGATTGGGCTCCGGCGAAAGCAGACGGCCTTCCAAAATCATCCCGGAATCCCGGTCCACTGCCATCAGCATGTAGGGAATGAAAGGACGCCCCTCGTCATCTTTAACGGTGGAGCGCAGGGGAAACAAGTCCATCTCGATGGTGGCGTCAGCTCTTGGTAGATTGCGGACATGCTCCAGCAAGGCGAAATCCATATAAATGGGAAATTCCTCATCAGGGGGAGGGACTTCGCGCCATGCGTCCTCCCAAACCAACCCATCTTCGGTCTCCCGCGGCACGCGGATGAGATATTCAATGCTTTCATCCTCGTCAGGATACAACAGCTCCGGCTCCTCGCGCGTCCGCTGGGCGACCAGGATGGCCTGTTCCAGGATATGCATGAGGAAGCGGGCGTCGTGGGCCTCGATGTGCCAGGGCAGGTAACCGGGAATGATTTTGCGAAATAGGGGCCAGGCTTTCCGCCCGCGAAAACGCAACCCCAGTTTCTTGATCACCTTCCTGTCTTTTGTCGTCAATTCCTCCCGATTTTCAAAGGAAGCCGTCAGCTGTTCGATTTCCAGCAGTTTTTGCGGAGTCGCCAACGACGGAGTTTCCGCCAGCTCCCAATACTGATACAGGGCCATCGCATCGAGATAGGCGGACAATCCGAAATGCTCCCCCAACTTGCCCATGATGCTGACGAACCCCACCCGTCCGCTCTCCGGGTCTTGCACGCCAAAGATGTCGGTTTCATCCATCCATTCCCACGGCGCGAGGTTCTTGAATCGAATGGCCGCGTCATAAAGGGCCCGCCATGTTTCCAGATCGGGCGATTGAAATGGGGTCATGAGCTTGCCTCACATACGTTGAGCGTATTCGAAAGTCTGTCGCAGCTTGATGATGGTGTCGGGGGGATAATAGCCTTTGGGCAGGGATGCGTTGGCGTAGACCAGGGAGCGGGGGCCGATGAGCGCGCCCGGATTGAGCACGCTGTTGCAGCCGGTCTGCACGCCATCGCCCAAAATCGCGCCCAGCTTGGCCAGGCCCGTGTCGAAGGTTTCGCCGTCGATGGTGAGTTTGATGGTGGGGCGCTTGCCGGTGGTCGGGTCTTTCACGCTGACCACGGTGAGATTGGACAATTTCGTGCCCGCGCCCAGGTTCACGCCCCGGCCCAGGATGCTGTCTCCCACGTAATTGAAATGCG
>CAZDCN010000471.1:0-2867 GCA_964503945.1 uncultured Caldilineales bacterium | reverse complement strand
CACCGCCATGGCGATGGTGTGGTAGAGCATGATGATGCGGGCCTCGCGCTCCATAGGGTCGAGCTGCATGCCGGTGATGCGCACCCACACATCACGGATGCCCAGTTCGGCCATCGGTCCGGAGAGCATGCCGAAGAACACGGTCTCCAGGGCGATGAGGGCAATCGCCACCAGCGCCAGGCCCTTGGTGGAATGGAAGAGATATTGATAACGGGATCGCAATGCTTCCATAACGCCTCCAACATTGGGGATGGAGATGCGCGGGACAAAGTCGCCCCGCGCATCCTGGATGGAATCACGCGGTCTGCATCTGCGGCGTCTGCGCATCGGGCGACTTGATCTTCTTCACAAAGCCCCAGGCGAAACATAGAACCATGAGCAGAAGCAAAGGCGCCAGGATGGCAAACACAAAATCCTGGCTGAAGAAGAGTAGTTGCTTGCCCATTTTTAGAAAGGCCAGAGCAATGCCGCCCACGTCGATGAGGATGCCGCCCACGGTGACCCCTATGAAACCACTGGGAGTCAGGCCGTTACGCACGGCCAAGATGGGGGCAATCACAATGATCAGCCCGGCCACGCTGTGAACAATGATCAAGAAGATGGTGGCCAGATTCTCCGGACCGGTGAAGCGGGTCACGCCCATGGCGATGAGGCCGACGACCGCCAGCACCAGGTAGAGCTTGCCGTAACTGGCATAAAACTCAAACACCAGGCCCAGCGAAAGGCAGACTGGGATCAACGCCGCCACAATCACCACCCAGGGCGAGGCCAAAATGTCGTAGCCAAAGGCAATGAGCAGTAGGCCCGCCACCAACAGCACGGCGAACGAGATGATGTAATAAATGTTGTGCGCGCCCCGAGTGCGACGATAATCCTCCACGAATCGCCAGACAAGATACAGGGCCACAAGTCCGGTCAACAACAAGACAATGCGGTCAATCAGGGTCATGGGATGCCTCCTTTTTTGGTGGAAGTGCGGACGCCCGCGTGTGCGGGCAAAGAAACCAATATGCTTTGGGGATATTCCTATTTTGGCATCTTCTTGCGGCTTTGTGTATGACGCGTATCACAAAGCCCTATAATTCTCCATCCCTTGGTCCATTTTCTCCTGATTACCCACTTCTCAACTTCCTTCCCAGGCGCGTGCAGCCATGGGCGCGAGGGTTTATGCCTGGCCAAATGGTATTTGTCTCCCCCCGACCTCCCGCCGCGCGACGCGCCCACCAACAAAAAACGAACGCTCCCTAATGCTCCATGCCCGTCAACTCTGCCAACTTTTCTCGATCCAGGATAATAATCCGTCCCCGACGGGTTTCGACAATCCCTTCCTGCTCCATTTTCGAGAGCGTGCGCGACACGCTCTCGCGTGATGCCCCCACCAACCCGGCCAAATCCTGTTGAGTCATGCGCAATTCCGTGGCGGGTTTGTCGAGAAAACCCCGACGCCGACTCTCCTCCAACAACATGCTCGCCACCCGTTCTTTCACGCTGCGAAACGCATACAATTCCATGCGCCCGAGCAAACGCCGCACTTCTAACAAGCAGCCATGCTGAACAATGGCCAGAAGCCTGGGACACTCCGCCGCCACTTTGCGGAATTCGTTGATGTCGGCCCACAATAGCTTCACATCGGTGACCGCCCATGCCGTGCCCAACTGATGACCCTGGTCCAACAAGGGCACCGGGCAGAAAGTTTCACTTTGACCCCGCATGCAAAGGATGCATTCGTGTCCGTCAGGCGTGACACGGTCGATCTTGACCCGCCCTTCCACAACCACGTAAACAGCGCGGGCCATGTCTCCCTGCAAGAAAATGGTTTCGCCCGCACGGTAGGTGCGCTCATGAAAGATCTCTTGCAGGCGGGCGAGATGCACAGAGGGAAGATGCCCAAAGACCTTGATGAGCAATGTAGCGGTAGGATGCGAGAAAATCATGTTCAGAAAACGGGAGAGGAGCGCTTGTATCCCATTTGCCCAGTCATTCTATCACAAACTACCCGAATTCACCACCTAAAAATTGGAAAAAACCACCCCTTTTGCCAAAACCAGGGGATTTGGATATACTTGCCAACATGCCCGATCCATTGATCACTTTGCTCATCGGCAGCGCGCTCCTTGCTGTACTGGCGTTTCTGTTCTGGCCCCATCGCGGGATCATCGTTCGCTGGCAGCAGGCCCGACGTATGTCGGCTCGAGTCCTGCGCGAGGATGCCCTCAAATACCTTTACACCAATGAACTGGAAGGACGCGAGGTAACCCTCCAGAGCCTGGCCGGGGAGATGGGCATCAGCATGAACCAGGCCGCCGGATTGCTGGAGGAAATGACCCGGCTGGGGCTGGTGGAGACCCATGACGAAGCGTATGACCTGACCGACACCGGCCGGGAAGTGGCAGTGCAGGTATTGCGCGCTCATCGTTTATGGGAGCGCTATCTCAGCGAACATAGCGGGTACAGCGAGGAGGAATGGCATGCCCGGGCCGATGAGGCCGAACATCTTCTAGAACCCCATGAAGTGGAGGCCCTGGCCATACGGCTAGGCAACCCCCGTTTTGATCCCCACGGCGATCCCATTCCCACGGCGGAAGGCGATGCTCCCCGCGTGGAAAGCAAACCCCTCACTCATCTCAACCCCGGCGATCTGGCTCGCATCGTGCATTTGGAAGACCAACCCGAGCTGGTTTACGCCCAGCTCGTCGCCGAGGGGCTCCATCCGGGCATGGAGGTCCTGATTATCGAACGGTCACCCCAACGGGTGCGCTTCCTTTCCCGCGGCAACGAACATGTGTTGGCTCCCATTCTCGCCGCCAATGTTTACGTTGCACCCATTCCCAAAGAACAGGCCGAGACCGCTATCCAACCCCTGGGGG
>CAZDCN010000470.1:0-2876 GCA_964503945.1 uncultured Caldilineales bacterium | reverse complement strand
CTATTTGTGTTTTCTATCTGCGGTTCTCCCTATCAGCGGGTTATTTACGAAGCAGCCAATTGTGTTTCAGGCCAGGGCCAGGGCGATGCCGATCATGCCGGAGAGGATGCCGATGATGAAGAAGCGCTGGGTGACGTGATTTTCGGCCCAGCCGCTGAGTTCGAAGTGATGGTGCAGGGGCGACATCTTAAAGGGGCGGATGTCCCGGCCCAGAAAGCGGCGGCTGAGCTTGGCCGAAGCCACCTGCAGGATGACCGAGACCGCTTCGGCCACAAAGGGCAGGCCGATGATCGCCAACAGCAACCATTGGCCCGTCATCAAGGCTACGACGCCCAGGGTGGCGCCCAGGGCCAGGGAGCCGGTGTCGCCCATGAACAGCCTGGCGGGAAACGCATTGAACCAGAGGAACGCGAAGAGCGCGCCTACGGTGGTGAAGGCGAACGCGGCCAGCCAGACCTGGCCCTGCAGATAGGCGATAAGTCCGTAGGAGGCGAAGCTGACTGCGGCCAGGGATCCGGCCAGGCCGTCCAGGCCATCGGTGAGGTTGACCGCGTTGGCCGAGCCCACGATGATGAAGATGGCAATGGGCAGCCACCACAGACCGATGTCGATGCGTTGGGGCACTGTGGGGATGGCGATGCTGTGGATATCCAGCCGCCAGAACATGACCCCGGCCAGGAGCAGGGCCAGGAGCACCTGGATGGGGAATTTGGATCGGGCCAGCAGGCCTTGGGCGTCCCCGCGTTTGCGAAGGATGCCCGCGACATCGTCCAGGAAGCCGAGGATGCCGAAGGAGAGCATGGCGAACACGGGCACAAGCACCGATTCGCCGATGAGGGTGAAGCCGAGCAGGTTGGCAAAGTTCAGGCCCAGGTTGATGAGCACCACCGGGGCGATGAAGAGGATGCCGCCCATGGTGGGAGTGCCCGCCTTGGATTGGTGGGACTGGGGGCCCTCCATGCGGATGCGCTTGCCCATTTGATAGCGCTTGAGCAGGCGGATGAGGGGATCTCCCCAGATGACAGCCAGGAAAAAGGCCAGGGCGGCCAGGGTGAGCGGGTAGGACATGGAAGGCGTGCGATGGGACGTGCGGTGGTAGAGGCTGAAGGACCCGAGAGCCGTCGGCGGCTGGTCAATCTCGGGCCGCGGGCTCGGACAATGCGGCCACGATCTCATCCATGCGCATGGCCCGCGAGCCTTTGACCAGGATATAGTCGTCTGGTCGGATCAGTGTTTTGGCCAGGGTAATGGCCGCGTCCGCGTCCTCGGCTTCGAACACCGCGTCGGACGACATGCCCTGAAAGCGGGCTTCTTCTGCAATCCAATGGGCGCGCGGGCCCACGGTGATGAGGATGTGCGCGGTCTCGGCGGCTCGGGCTCCGACCAGACGATGACCTTTCTCTTCTTCTTCGCCCAGCTCCAACATATCGCCCAAAATGGCGATGCGGCGTCCTTCCATCTCTTCCAGCAGGTTCAGGGCGGCGATGGTGGACGGGGGGCTGGCGTTGTAGGTGTCGTCGATAAGGGTGCTGCGATTGTAGCCGGGCGCGACGTCAATGCGCAACATGGCGTTGACGTCTTTCAGCCCGCGGATGATTTCTTCCCAGGCCAGACCGGCGATAAGGCCCACCGCGGCCGCGCGCAGCGCGGTGTGGACACTGTGCCGCCCCAGCAGGGGAAGTTGCACGTAGTAGGTTTCAGTGCGATCGCCGAGGCGGTGATGGAATCGGAAGCGGATGCCCGCCAGGCCGTAGCTTTCGATGGCGTCGGCCCACAGGTCCGCCTCGGGCGTGAGGCCGTATTTGAACACGGGCGCGAGGCTGAACCCGGCCATCTTCCTCACCCATGCGTCGTCCCAATTGAGCACGGCGTGACCGTCGGGCGGAAGCGCGCGGATGAGTTCCGATTTGCCGCGGAAGATGGCTTCCATGCTGCCGGCCCGCTCCAGGTGGATGGGGCCGATGTTCGTGATCACGCCGATGTGGGGGTGCGCGATCTCACAGAGGCGGGCGATCTCGCCTTCGGTGTAGAAGCCCATCTCTAACACGACATAACGGTGTTCATCGGTGAGTTTCAGCAACGAGAGGGGCAGGCCGATTTCGTTGTTGTAGTTGCCGGGCGTCCACAGAGTGGGATAACGCTGGCGCAACACCGCGGCGGTGAGCTCTTTGGTGCTGGTCTTGCCCACGCTGCCGGTGACGCCCACCACCGTGGGCGTGTGCCGGGCCCGCCAGTTTGCAGCCAGCCGCTGCAATCCGGCCAGGCTGTCCTCCACCAGGAAGATGACCGGGGGTGTGATCTGGGCGGGGGCGGGCTGCTCGATGGGAATGATCTGGGCCTGGACGCGTTGCGGAACGCGGTGGGCGATGACGGCCAGCGCGCCGCGGGCCATGGCGTCGGGGATGTAATCGTGACCATCTGCCCGCTCACCGGGCAGGGCGATGAAACAATCGCCGGGCGTGACCTGACGCGAATCGATGACGAATTCCGACACGGGATAGGCGGCCAGGGAGGGATGGGCGCTTTTCCCGCCGAGTCCCAGGTAGATGTCCGTTAGCGTCAGGCTCATGGGGAAGTTTGCAAGCGAATGGCGTCGGGTGGGATGTCGTATTTGGTGATGATGTCCTGGGCGATCTTGCGAAAAGTGGGGGCTGCGGTTTTGCTGGCCCAGGCGGAGGTCTTGGGACGTTCCAATTTTACCAGAATCAGGAATTGAGGGTCATCTGCGGGGAAGAAACCCACGAAGGTGACAATGGTGCGAGCCTCTTTATAGCCGCCCAGGGTGGGGATTTCGGCGGTGCCGGTCTTGCCAGCAATGGCGTAGCCGGGGATCACGGCTTGTTTGGTGTGATTCGCCGCCGCGATCATCATTTGGG
>CAZDCN010000469.1:0-2883 GCA_964503945.1 uncultured Caldilineales bacterium | reverse complement strand
GACCAACCGATGACACTGAGGAAGTTGCACACAGCCTCGGGCAGATAGCCGTAGTCGGAATATTGGTGGAGCATAATGGGGACTTCGCCACCCTCGGGGGTTTTGAGTTCCCGCTTGCTGAGCTTGCCCTTGCCGCTGGGTTTGAGGATGCTGGGCGTGTGCGCGAAGGCAGGCAGGTCCCAGCCAAAGTATTGGTAGAGGAGCACGTGCAGGGGCGCGGAGGAGATCCATTCCTCGCCCCGGATGACGTGGGTGATCTCCATGTCGTGATCATCCACCACCACGGCCAGGTGATAGGTGGGATAGCCATCGGCTTTGAGGAGCACGGCATCCTGCAATTCCCGCACATCGAAGCTGACCCGGCCGCGGATCACATCCTCGAACGCGACCTCGCCCTCCAGAGGGACGGCCAGCCGCACGACCCAGGAGCGGCCTTCGGCCTCCTTCGCCGCCCGCTCCTCGGGGGTGAGCCAGCGGCAACGGCGGTCGTAGCCCACTTTTTGCTTGTTGGCCTGCTGCTGAGCCCGCATCTCGGCCAGCTCCTCGGGCGTGCAGTAGCAGCGATAGGCGTGGCCCTGCGCCACCAGCCGGTCCGCGGCTTCCTGATAGAGGTGCAGGCGCTGGGATTGGATGTACGGTGCGTGAGGCCCGCCCACGTCCGGGCCTTCGTCCCAATCCAGTCCCAGCCAGCGCAGGCCGGTGATGATCTTGTCCAGGGCGTCGGGAACGTAGCGTTTGCGGTCGGTGTCTTCAATGCGGAGGATGAACTGGCCGCCGGTGTGGCGGGCGTAGAGCCAGGCGAACAGGGCGGTGCGAGCGCCCCCGATGTGCAGATAGCCGGTGGGGCTGGGGGCGAAACGGGTTCGGGCGGGTTGAGTCATGGGGATGTTCCTCGATGTGGTGATAAGGTAGGGGCAAATCGGGCGCGCTGTAGCAGCTTGTAGATGAACGTGGTGCGGTTGCGGTCGGAGAATGATGCGACGAATGCGACTTCGGGCGGGGCAGCGGCGGGATTAGCCAAAAAACGAAGCTGGGGCCGCACGGTGCGCATCTCCCAATCATCGATGACCAGATAGCTGGCGTGGCGGGCCCGGCCATAGGCCAGAATCTGCGGCCAGCGGGCGTTGGGCAGGGGGATGATCGCGCGGTCGGCGTAAACCCCGATCTCCGCGTTGCGGGTCATGATCACCGCGTCCGGCTCTGCATGCTCGGCCAGCCAGCGCGCGGCCTGGTTGTGAGAGAAGCTGTAGGTGCGCTGGCCCGCCTGCGCGGCTGCCACCTGTTCCTTGCCCATGAGGCCCAGCACGGCAACCAGGACCGCAGCCGCCCAGACCAGGCCCAGAGGCCTGAGCTTGGGCCAGGGCTCCAGGGTCTCTCCCGCCCACCGCATGATCCCACCCAGACCGCGGGCGGCCCAGATGAGGAGGATGGGAACTGCAGGGACCAGGAGGCGGGGTTGAACGTGGAAGAGGGGCACGACGCCCAGGGGGAGGATGGCAGCCAGGAGAAAGAGCTCGCCGGGAATGCGCGTTTTCGACCAGGGGCGGGCCCACAGGCCAAAGGCCGCCAACCCCGCCAGGAGCAGCCCCAGCAGGGGGCGAAGCATGACTTGAGCCGCCTTCTTTCCATTGGCCAGGGTCCGCCGCAGCGCGCCTGCGGGGTCCGAGCGGATGACGTCGAGCATGCTGATCTCGAACCGCTCAGGCGAGAACCACAGAATTTCCCGACCCGTGCTGTCGAGCTGCGCGCCGTAATCATTGCCCAGGGCGTTGCCTTCCTCCACGATCTGTGCGCTCATGGCCGCGGTGAGGCCGGTCTTGCCGCTGAGGATGATGTGGCCTGTGTAGCGGTAGAGATAAGCGAGATAGGGAAGCGCCAGGATCAGAAACAATGCCAGGTAGAGGGCCATGGGCCGCCAGGAACGCCTCTGGACCAGGGTGACGCCCGCGAGGGGGAGCGCAAACCAGGCCCACCAGATAAGCCCCTCGGGCCGGGTAAGGTAGCTCAGCACAAACAGCAACCCTGCCAGCGCGTAGGGCTTCCAGGAATCCGCATGCATGGCCCGCCATGCGGCCCACAGCGCCGCCAACAGCCAGGCCATGAACAGGGATTCGGTCATGCTGCCCCAGTAGAGGGGCTGGACGGCCAGCGCGCTGGCCATGGCTGCGAGAAGGGCGGATAGCAATGCGATATCCCGGCGGCCAGTGAGATCGCGGGCTAGGCCGTAGAGAATGCCAACGAGAGCGACGCCGGCGATGACATGCCAGACCAGCATGCCCGCGTCCAGGGGCGCGCCCAGCTTCACAGCCAACGCGGCCAGCAAGGGGCCCAGGGGCGGGGTGTGGAGCTCGGGCAGGTTGTTCAGACGGTAGCCCTGGCCGTTGAGGAGGGATCGGGCCAGGAGGAGATAGTCGGGCTCATCCCAGCGGATGGACCGGGGCTGCATCGCCCACGCCACGCGCACAGCCAGGGCCAGGAGGAGAATGCCCGCGAGGGCGATGGTCGTGAACCAGGGGCGTTGGGAGGCGGACATGGGGACGAAGGGCGAGGAGGATAATGGCCAATAGTCAATTCAGAGAGCGGCGGAGCGCCATACCGATGAAAATGTGGGAGCCAATCTGGCGCGGACGGCCAATGGCGTAATACGTCATGCGTAATGTGTGAGGCCATCGCGTTTTACGGATGACGTTTGACGTCATGAGCGTTTGCACGCCAATAAGGATGAAAATGGGATGCGTATTCCGTATTGCGTACTGCGTAATGCCTTGAATTTTACGCAATACGAAATACGCAATACGTCCCTCGTTGCCTCGGCCAACGTGGCCGCTAAAGCCTTTTCGCAAACGATGCCGACATTTATTTACGAAGCAGGTATCATGAGCG
>CAZDCN010000468.1:0-2887 GCA_964503945.1 uncultured Caldilineales bacterium | reverse complement strand
GCCGGGGCGGCGGTCGCGATCGACGCGGGGGCAAACCCCGACGCTAATCACCGAGGTCTTTTCGCGAGGAGCCCATGAACTGGCCTGAAGGAACCTGCGTTTTCGCCCACCGCGGCGCGTCGGGCTATGCGCCCGAGAACACCCTGGCCGCGTTCGAGCTGGCCGCGGAGATGGGCGCGCACGGCATCGAATTCGATGTGCAGATCACGAAGGACGGGCGGCTGATCATTCATCACGATCGAGAGCTGGGCCGCACCGAAGACGCCCGGGGCGCGTTGCGCGATTGGACGTTTGCGGATCTGCGGGCGTTGGATGTGGGAAGCTGGTACGGCGAGGAATTCGCCGGGGAGCGTATGCCCACGCCCGAGGAGGTGGTGGAGGCGGTGGGGGATCGGCTGCTGTTGAATTTTGAATTGATCAACGATTCCTTGCACCTCATCGGCCTGGCGCCGTTGCTAGTGGACCTTTTCCGCCGCATGGATCTGTTCGACCGGGCCATGATCTCCTCCTTCAATCCCCGCGCCCTGTGGCAGGTGAAGAAGCTGGAGCCGCGCATCGCCATCGGCGCGCTGTGGGGCACGAGCGAGCCGTGGATTTTGCGGGCCGGGTGGTGGCGGCGCCTGCTGCGACCCCAGGCCCTCCATCCCAAACATGTGTACGTCACGCCCGACCTGGTGCAAAAGGCCCACGCCCGGGGCCAGCGCGTCCATACCTGGACGGTGAATGACGAGGAGACCGCCCGCCGCCTGTGCGCCATGGGCGTAGACATGATCATGGGGGATTATCCCGATCGGCTGTTGAAGGCCATAAAAAGACCCTGAGAGTCGGGCGACTTTCAGGGTCTCGATGAAAGCGGGGTGAGGGGATTACCGGCCCAGCATCATGGGCAGCCAGATGCCCGGCTCCATATCGGGGGCCGGGGTTGGCGTCGCGGTGGGCGTGGGGGTGACGGTAGGGGTGGGCGTGGGCGTGGGGATCATGACATAGAACTGGGCCTGCTGAATCACAGAGCGATCGGGCTCATCCCATTGCAGGGTGTCGGAGGCCACTTTCTGTCCATGCTCCGCCCAGGCGTCCACAACCGCGTAGCCCGCGGGCGGAATGGCCCGCACCTGATAGTGATCGTAGGTGTCGGGCATGTAGAAATTCCACCAGCCATCTGCGTCGCTGGTGGTGGTCATGCGCAGGCTGCTGGCGATGTCATCGCCCTCATCCCAACCATAGAGCTCCAGGACGACGCCCGGCATTTTGGGCTTGGGCGCGGGGTCCGAAGGCAGTGCGTTGAAGGCGTAGCCGCGGAAGCGAATGGCGACCTTGACGGTGTTCTGCTGGTATCGGGTGAGGGAATTGCCGTTTTCGTCGATGACCTGCCACCAGGCGTTGTTGATGGTTTCTTCCGTGATGGTGATTTTTCGGGTGTAAAATGAGATGTCGGCGCCGGGAATTCGCTCGTAGCGATAATCCTTCATGGCGTAGCCCAGTTTGTCATCGTACATGGTGTGGGTGATGATGGTGGTGGTGCCGATATTGCGGCCGGTGTAGCAATAGCGCACATAATCGCCATAGTTCACCACCAGCACTTTCTGGTATTCCGCGGCGTCGCAATCGGCCTGGCCCTGGCCTTCGCCGCCCCAGCGAGTGACCCACTTGATGAACTGAAAGTCCAGCCCCTGGGGAGCGTTGGGGTCGGCCTCACGCTGGCCGAAGGTCGGTTCGCTGAAGACCGAGCCATCCTGGGGGGCGGCCTGGGGGAGTGTGTCGCCGGGCGCGGGTTGGGCGCTGGCGGTATAGCTGTTGCCGCCGCTGAGGGCCATCAGAAGGGCAAAGAACAACGCGCCTACTATGGTTACACTGAGAAAAACCGTTTTGCTTCGATGCATCTTCTCTTCCTCCGAAAAGTGTTGCTGAATGACGTAACTGACAAATCGCTGTTTCCAGCAGTTACGTATGGCGATATGTGAAAATGGTTGCGAATTCGTTAGGATAGGCCGGCGTGAACGGATGATTGACGCTGCGAAGGTGGGATGTAGGCCCGGCCATAGAGCTCTGCCAGCTCCGCCAGGCCCGCCTGGATGCCTTCGGTGAGCTGCTGGGGCGTGTAGCGCCAGGCCCAATTGCCCGCAGCCACCGCAGGCGTGTTCATCCTCGCTTCGCTGCCCAGGTTCATGGCGTCCTGCATGGGCGCGATCGCAAAGATCGCGGTGGACATCATGGCCAATCGGATGAAATCCCAGGCGATGTCGCTGCCATCCACCCTCAGATAACGACGGACGAAATCCCGCTCGCTTTCCGACGCCTTCTCGTACCAGCCTCGGGTGGTGTCATTGTCGTGGGTGCCCGTGTAGACCACGCAATTTTTGTCGTAGTTGTGGGGCAGGAAGGGGTCGCGGGCGTCGCTGCTCCAGGCGAATTGTAACACTTTCATGCCCGGAAAACCGTAATGGTCCCTCAATTCATAGACGCCCGGGTCGGGTTCGCCCAGATCTTCGGCAATGAGGGGCAGTTCGCCCAGCGCGGCCATGACCGCGTCGAAGAAATGCTGGCGGGGGCCGTCGCGCCATTGGCCATGCACCGCGGTTTCCGCGTCGCCGGGCACGACCCAATAATTGTAAAAGCCGCGAAAATGGTCGATGCGGAGGATGTCGAACAGCCGGAGATTGGCCCGGAACCGGTCGATCCACCAGGCGTAACCCGTCGCGGCCATCTTCTCCCAGTCGTAGATGGGATTGCCCCAAAGCTGACCGGTGGGAGAGAAGTAGTCGGGAGGCACGCCCGCCACGACTATGGGGCGTCCCTGGTCATCGAACAGGAACAGATCGCGATGGGCCCACGCGTCCGCGCTGTCCCGGGCCACGTAGATGGGGATGTCGCCGATGATCTGGATGCG
>CAZDCN010000467.1:0-2887 GCA_964503945.1 uncultured Caldilineales bacterium | reverse complement strand
TCTTGGCCACCAGGATGACGCCCGAGGTGTTCTTGTCCAGGCGATGCACTATGCCCGGGCGTCCCCCTTCGCCCACGCCTTCGATGTTGGGAAAGTGGTGGAGAATGGCGTTGACCAGGGTGCCCGAAGCGTGGCCCGCGGCGGGATGCACCACCATGCCCGCCGGCTTGTCGATGGCGATGAGGTCCTCATCCTCGTAGAGGATGACGAGAGGGATGTCCTCAGGCAGGAGTTCCGTGGGCGGAGGTTCTGGGATGGTTAACTCGATGACATCGCCCGGATCCAGGGCCTGGCTGGCTTTGGATGGACGCGCGTTCACCTGCACCAGGCCGTCTTTGATCCAGCGCTGGATTTCCGAACGGGAGTGATCGGGCAACTGGTCGGCGAGATAGCGATCCAGCCGGGATGCAGCTTCCTGCACCCGAAAACGGCGGGGTTCCATCAGAGGCGGGGCGGGAAATAGGGAATCTGGCGGGGATAGGTTTCCTGGAACAGGGGGGAGGAGATGATGAAATCCGCCGAGGTGCGATTGGCGGCCACCAGAATATTCCTGGCGCTACGAGCGGCGGAACGCCGATCAAGATAAAAATAAGGTCGCCAGGGACAGGTCGCAAGTCGCAGGTGAGGCTGCGCAAGTGGACTTGCCGCTTCTTGATCCGTGGGTTGTTTACGGAACAGGCCCCATGAGCGCTTGCACGCCGATAATGACGAAAATGTGCAAGCCAACCTGGCGCGGGCGGCCAATTTCGTCATGCGTCATGCGTAAGCGCCTCACGTTTGACGTTTTACGCATGACGTCGTTGAGCCCTCGGCCAACGCTGGCTCTGAGAAGGTCTCGGTAGACGAGGCTAACGTCTATTTACGGAACAGAAACAAGAAAAACGCCGGACAATGTGCGGCGTTGGAGAAACTGCACAAGGGAATCTCGTGTTCAGGAGGCGCTTTGGGCTTCGTCCGCGCGTTCCGTTTGGGCTTGTTCCTTACGTTCCCCCAGGAGGAAGTGAAGGATGAGCAGGCCCGTGCCTATGACGACAAAGGTGTCGGCCAGGTTGAAAGTGGGCCAGATCAGGCTGTCCGAGATGCGTACGCTGAGGAAATCCACCACCGCACCGTATGCGATGCGATCCCACAGGTTGCCCACCGCGCCGCCCAGCATCATGCCCAGGCTTATGGAAAGCAGCGCGGATTGATCTCCAACGCGGAAGGCGTAGACCGCGATGGCGACCACCGCAATGGCGGGAATGATGGTGAAAATGAGCGTGCCATTCTGAAACAAGCCGAACGCTATGCCCGTGTTGGCGCTATGAACCAGGCGGAAATAAGGATAGAATGCGGGGAGCGGATTGAGCTCGGTATAGAGAGGCATGTGGGCCAGCACCCACGTCTTGCTCCACCGATCCAGCAGGACAACGCCAAGGGCCGCGATCAGGGTCAGCGAGAAAAAACGAGATCGTCGGCTCATATCTCCCCAGTCTCCAACGCCCGGGGGCCCAGAGGTCGGCCGCCCATGGTCTCGCGCTCGCGCTGGCATTTGAGGCAGAAACGAGCATCGGGCAGGGCTTTAAGGCGGGCGAAGTCGATGGGTTCGCCGCAATTCTCGCAATAGCCATAGTTGCCCTTATCGAACTTGGCCAGGGCATGTTCGACGCGCTTGAGGCGATGCTGCAACTGCTGCAACAGCGCCTGATTGCTGGCCTGATCGAAAGCCGCTGTCGCATTCTCGGCCATGTGATTGCTGGAGGCGATGCGTCGGTATTTGATATTGGCGAGGTGTTCGATATCGTCGATGAGTTTGGCGCGCTCCTCTTCGAGCAGGCGTTTCAATCGGGCGTCATCGCGTGTCATGATCAGCTTCCTGTGCGCGGGAATGGATATCAGCCCATTTTAATCCCAACATGCTGGCTTTGGCAAACATGTTGTTGGACAATCCCTCATCCCAAAAAATACCGGGCCAGCGAAAGCAAGGCCACGCCCCACACATAGTAGGCGAAGATAGTCAAGGTGTGGTTTTGCAAATAGCGCAGCAAGTAGCGAATGGCCAACACGCCCGAAACAAACGCCGTCAGAAAGCCCACCAACAGTGGAAGCATGCCCATATCGCCCGCTCCCATCTCCACCAGATCCTTCAGTTTGAGCAGGCCCGCGCCGAAGATGATGGGCGTGCCCAAAAGAAAGGAAAACCGGGCCGCGGTGGGGCGATCCAGCTTGCGGAAGAGCCCCGCGGCGATGGTGCTGCCGCTACGACTGATGCCCGGCGCGATGGCCAGGGCTTGACCCGCGCCCACCAAGAGCGCATCACCATAGCTCAGCTTTTCCATGGGACGCCCTTGTTGATGGGTTTGGGTCCAGCGTTCGGCCAGGACGAGCAGGATGCCGGTGATGAGCATGAACACGGCCACGGCCGCAGGTCGACCGAACAATCCCTCGAAGAAATCCTCCAGCAGGAAACCCAGCAACGCCGCGGGGATGGTGCCTGCCAGAATAGCCAGTAGAAGATGGTCTTTGCCCTGTGCGGGCTGACGGCGCACCCTGCGCACCAGCGCCATGGCCATGTCCCACCAGTCTCGCCAGAAGAAGATGACCACGGCCAGCAGCGTGCCCCAGTGTAACAGGGCGTCAAACGCGAGACCGGGATTCTCCCAGCCCAGCCACCAGGGAACCAGCACCAGATGCCCGGAGGAGGAAACAGGCAGGAACTCGGTCAGTCCCTGCACTAGCCCAAGGATAAATGCTTGAAATGCGTTCATGAACAGGAGTGATGTGAGCGACGATGAATGGAGGGGAAATCAGTCATCCGTGATCATGTCCCACGGGCCGCGGCCCGCCGATGCCGATGAAAATGGTGGCAAGTGGCAGGTGGCAGGTCGCAAGTGAGGCTGCGCAAGTT
>CAZDCN010000466.1:0-2888 GCA_964503945.1 uncultured Caldilineales bacterium | reverse complement strand
CGACCCGGCCCGGCTCGAAGATGAGAAAATCAGCATCGGGCTGCTGTTTGTGCATCTCATCCAGCACGGAATACGCGGCCACGCTCTTGCCCGACCCGGTGGGGCCGACGAAGATGTGATGCTGGGCGCCGTGTCCGGTGGCGTCCACTAGATCGGGGCGAAAGTCCTCCACCACCTGATAGTCGGCGTCCACCGGTGCATCAGCGAACAGCGCATCCTGCACGCTCATGCGGCCCACGTCCAAGGCCACGCCCATCATGTTGCGGGCCATGGCAGCGGTGACTTTGGGAGCGTGCGCGGCAATGGCTGCGGCGATGATCGCCCCTTCAGGGTTCACGTCCAGCCACTCGCCTCGCTTGTCGCGGATGATCGGCGCCAGACCGCCCGAACGGCCCACGGAATGCGCCCAGATGGTCCAGCCTTTCTTCAGCAGCACCAGCGCGCCGCCCAGGACGAACACGCCCAGTGCGATCTGCACCAGCGCCAGCATGAAGATCGTCGCCGCAGCCACGATGTTGCCGTAATCACGCCAGAAAAGCTCCCAGCCGGACGGGGGTTTGGGCGGCGGGGGCGGCGTCAATCGGCTATACAGCGCGATCCCGCCGAGAAAAAGCAGGTAGAAAAGCAGGATGTAGGGGAATAATTTGCGCATTTTGCATCTCCCGCAGGATTTGCCCTTGACGAAAACGCAAGCCCGGTGTATAGTGTGTTTGGGCTCGGTTGGAGAACTCGGCTTGCGTTTCTGCTGGACTTGCGGGTCCGCCAGATTTGCATGTCCGCCAAGTTTGCATCTCTGCCAAGCTTGCATCTCCGCCGATGGCCGTTGGGAGTTTCTCTCAACGGCTTTTTTGTTGGCTCACAAAGTGGATGGGGATGTCTGGGAAATCGGTGAGGCTGAGGATGCCGGGGCCTTGCCGTCGCCACGCCCGCCGGAAATAATCTTCCAGGCTGGGATCAGCCATGACGACCAGGGAATCGGCGAGATCGATGGCTCGGGCCTGCTGCATGAGCCGATGGGCGGCGGAGGCCGGTGGCCCGACGTTAAGCTGGGTGACGATTTGTCGCCACAGGCGCTCTGCGCCCGCGCGCCGTTGCCGCCAATCGCGGAACGTCCTCCCCGCGTCTCCCAGCGCCCGCCCGACAGCCTCTGGCCGGGGGATGGGGCGCTGGGTGTGGGTGAAATACAGGTGCAGGTCGTGCACTTCATCTGCAGAAACGCCGTGGCTGGCCAGTCCCCGGGCGATGTCGGGCAGACGGGCCCGAGCCTCATCCCGCGCCTGCGGACCAACATCGACTATCGGGGGCAGAAACAGCGTCAGGGCTTGCACCAGCTCGCGGGCTTCCCGCTCAGCGGACGTCTCGGGCGGCGCTTCCTGAACGGCGGGCTCCACGCCATTTCCCAGCAGAAACTCCCGGGCCTGGTCATAAAATGCCTCGTCCGCGGGTTCGCCCGCCTCCAGATAGCGGATGACAGCGCCCACGCCCATGTGGCGCTCCGGCGCACGTCCTCGATTCTCCGCCTGCCGCTGGAAATGCCAGGCCAGCACATCCTCGGGCGTTAATGCCCGACCGGTGACTTTCTCCCAGGCCGCGGGAATACGCTGGGCTGTGGGATTCTTGATGCCCGCGGTGCGAAAAGCATCCAGCAGCGCCTCGCGCGCGGGCGCGGGATCGCGACGCATAAAGCGCCGCGCGTTTTTTTGTTGCTGCTGAAAATATTTTTCCTGAATGGGATGATTATTAACAGCAACAGCAAACCCGCGCGCCCGCTCACGCGTAGGCGCGGGCGCGTGATCTAGAGTAAGAGCCGGGGCGGGCGAGGGAGATAAAAGTCCTTCCTGTAAAGACCCTTTGTATAAAGGCCCTTTGTGTAAAGGGGGTTTCTGTAAAGGGCCTTTCTGTGAGGGACTTTTTGGGTCTAAAGCGGCCATTTCGGCAGGTTTTGGCGGGGGAAATTGGCCTTTTACCAAAGGAGATTCCCGCAAAGGTCCTTTGTGCAAAGGTCCTTTCTGTAAAGGTCCTTCCTGTAAAGGTTCTTCCTGTAAAGGCCCTTTAGCTAAAGGAGGTTTCTCTGCGTCCCCTTTGATGGCTGGCGGAGAGGCCCCCAAAGACCCTGCGGGAACAGAGCCTTCGGGGGGCGTGGACGACGGTTGCATGGCGTCGGCAGCGGAAGTTGGCATCCCCTGGCGACGCCGGATAATTTCCTGAACCCGGGCGCGGGCCTCTTCCCTGGACAAAGACCATGTACGGACCAGGGCGTCTTCCGCATCCTCAGAGGCCATGCCTGCAGTCACCAGGTAGCGAGAGACATGCCCGCGGCCTGTGCCGGGCGCGCAGATCACATCGCCAGATTCCTCCAGTTTTCGCAGGATGGGACCGATGCTTTTAGCCTGCCGGTATCCCATCCTGCGGGCCAAAGCCTCATGGGAAATCTGGCTGACGCCATCCTCATCCGCACTGGCGGCCAGGAGCATCAACAGCAATAAGGCGCGCCCGGTCTGCTGGGTTTGACCCAGGATCGTCTGGGCGCAGGGGAGCGTCATGTTGGTCATACGGACGTCACTCCTTGGGGGTGCGGGTGTGGGGATCGAAGGTGCGGATGAACGCGTCCAAATCATCCCGGTGGATGCGCTGAATGCGGGAGTTTTCGCCGCCGAATTTGACCGCGGGCAGCTTGCCCTCCTTGATCCAGCGCCGCACGGTCTGCATACTCACCTGCAAGATGACCGCAACGTCGGCCGGGGAGAAGTAGGTGGGGCGCACATACTGCGTGCGTTTTTGAGTTTTGCTGCGATTGCTTTTCATGGGAGTCTCCTCTGTGAGAAAAGGGAATAAAAAAAGAGGCCGTTCCGAAGAACAGCCTCTGGTTGATTTGCGCGATGAACGCG
>CAZDCN010000465.1:0-2891 GCA_964503945.1 uncultured Caldilineales bacterium | reverse complement strand
AATCAGGAAATGTCATCGCATGTTGTGACAATTGAACGCCATCGCACTTCGAATTTCGGCATATCCCCATGGAACGTCTCTACACCCCCTGGCGGTGGGATTACATGGTCAACCCCAAGCCCGAAGACTGTCCCTTCTGCGAGTACATCGCCCAGGACCCCAGCCGCGATCCAGAAAACCTCATCCTTCATCGCGCGCCCCACGCGTTCATCATCCTCAACCGCTATCCCTACTCCAACGGGCATCTCATGGTGCTGCCCTATGAGCATGTCAGCGAACTGGCCGCGCTGGACGACGCCACCCAGTTCGAGATGATGAAATTGACCACCTACTGCACCCAAATCCTGACCAAAGCCTACCACCCTCACGGCTTCAACGTGGGCATCAACATCGGCAAAGCCGCGGGCGCGGGCATGGAGGAGCACCTGCACATCCACATCGTGCCCCGCTGGATGGGCGACACCAACTTCATGCCGGTCATCGGCAAGACCAAAATCATGCCCGAGACCCTGGAGAGTTCCTACGCCCGTTTGAAGAAACTCATGGAGGAAGAACTGCCACCGCCGTCTTTCAATGATTAATGAAGTAATCTGCCTGGAGCGACCACCAACCGTCGATCTTTAATCCATAAATCTTTAATCCTTCATCCTCATCCTTCCAGTCCAACAACCACATAAGGAGACGCCTCATGGATCTGCATCTCAACGAAGAGCATGTCATGATTCGGGACGCGGCCCGGGATTTCGCGCAGAACGAGATCGCGCCGGTGGCCGCTCATTATGATGAAACCGGGGAATTCCCCATGCCCATCATCAAGAAGATGGGGGAGATGGGCTTTATGGGCATCGAGATGCCCGAGGAGCTGGGGGGCGCGGGCATGGACACCATCGCCTATGTGCTGGCCATGGAGGAGATCGCCAAGGCCGATGTGGCCACCTCCACCATCATGTCGGTGAACAACTCCCTCTATTGCTACGGCATCTACATGTTCGGCACGGAGGAGCAGAAGCAGGCCTGGATTCCGCCCATCGCCACGGGCGAGGAGATCGGCGCCTACGCCCTCACCGAGCCCATGTCCGGTTCGGACGCGGGCACCATGAAGACTCGGGCCGTGCTCAGCGACGACGGCAGCCACTACATCATCAATGGCCGCAAGTCGTGGATCACCTCGGGCCCGGTGGCGGATCGCCTCGTCCTCTTCGCGGTCACCGACCCGGACGCGCAACCCAAGCATCGCGGCATCACCGCCTTTCTCATCGATACCAGCCAGCCCGGCTTCGTGCGGGGCAAGGTGGAGCCCAAGCTGGGCATCCGCGCCTCGGCTACCAGTGAGATCATCTTCGAGGATTACCAATGCCCGGTGGAGAACGTGTTGGGCAAGCCGGGCCAGGGCTTCAAGATCGCCATGACCGTGCTGGACGCGGGGCGCATCGGCATCGCGGCCCAGGCCCTGGGTGTGGCCGAGGCCGCGTATGAGGCCAGCGTGCAATACGCCCGGGAGCGCATCGCGTTCGGCCATCCCATCGGCGAATTCCAGATGATCCAGCAGAAGATCGCGGACATGAAGACCCGCATCGAGGCCAGCCGATTGCTCATCTACCAGGCCGCGTTGGCCAAAGAGGCGGCCAAGACCACGGGTCAGCGCTTCACCACCCAGGCAGCCATGGCCAAGCTCTTCGCCAGCGAGACCGCCATGTTCGTCACCCACGCGGCGGTGCAGATCCACGGCGGCATGGGCTATTCCAAAGAACTGCCCATCGAGCGCTACTTCCGCGACGCCAAGATCACCGAGATCTACGAAGGCACCAGCGAGATCCAGCGCATGGTCATCGCCCGCAACGAGCTGGGCCTGCGCGGCTCCTGCTGATTCTCGGACTATGTGGTTTCTAATTCCCCGCGGATGACACGGATGCGACGGATTTTCGCGGATTTTTAGAAAGATTCAATCTGCGCCATCCGCGGGGAACGCTAAGACTCCCGACGTAAAATTATCATGAACCCACAAGAAAGACCATAGCAGGCTCTGAAAACAAAAACCAGTTTGAAGCAGCATGTCGACTTCTCTGAAATATGGTGAACTAACCGGTAAAATCATCAATGCCTTTTACCATGTCTACAATCAGCTTGGCTATGGTTTCCTCGAAAGCGTCTACGAAAACGCCTTAGCGCATGAGTTGCGAAAGCGTGGGCATCGTGTCATACAGCAGGCTCCCATCAAAGTTCGATATGACAACATCATTGTTGGCGAATACTTTGCTGATCTCCTGGTAGACGAAATTGTTGTCGTGGAATTGAAAACAGCGGAGCGAATCAGCGATGCCCATGTCGCTCAATTGCTGAACTATCTCAAAGCTACGGAATTAGAGGTTGGATTGCTCCTCAATTTTGGCTCCAAGCCCGAATTCCGTCGCAAAATTTTTACCCAATCAAAAAGAAATCCGCGAAAATCCGTCTGATCCGTGTCATCCGTGGCGAGTTTGAACGCTCAAGAAAAGGACCTGTCTCATGAAAGCTGTAATTTTTCGAGAACACAGCCCCGACCTGGATGTCTACGACGTGGTGGATGACATGCCCGCGCCCGAGATCGGCCCGGACGAGGTGCTGATCAAGGTGCATTACGCTGCGCTCAACCGTCTGGATGACTGGGTGCGCAAGGGCTGGCCCGGTCTGGATTTGGAGTTGCCCCATATTCCGGGCAGCGATTTCGCGGGGGAGATCGCTGCCGTGGGGGAGCGGGTCAGCGGCTGGCAGGTGGGCCAGCTCGTCACCGGCAATCCCACCCTGTTCTGCGGCCAATGCCGCTACTGTCTGCAGGGCAACCAGCATCTGTGCGATCACTTCGCCATCGTGGGCGAGCACGTGCGCGGGGCCTGCGCCGAGTACATGAAGCT
>CAZDCN010000464.1:0-2897 GCA_964503945.1 uncultured Caldilineales bacterium | reverse complement strand
GCGGGTCCTGCCACCCGCCGCCCGTTTTTGCATCAGCTCCGCGGCCTTCTTCCTTGACGAGGAACCGCGCCTGGGATATGATTAAATTGCCATACCGGGTCCGTTGCAAGACATCGCTATGAAAAATCGCCTCCTTTGGCTCACGCCCGCCGTCGCCGTTCTGGCCCTCCTGTTCCTGGCCCTGGCTTATTGGGGCCGCTGGATCGCTCATCCCGCCGCGGGGTTGAACATCCTGGGCGTTGACCTGCCTGAATACGTCAAATTCGTGCCCGAAGCCCGCTATGGCGTCCTTCCCATCAACCGACTCGTTTTCTTCGGCCCGCCTCTGGCCCTCTCCGCCGGCCTCATCCTTCTTGCCAGCATGCAAGGCCGCCTGCCCGCGGTCGTCCGCATCCTGACGGGCGCGCTGGCCGCACCCGTCGCTCTCTCCATGCTACCCCCCGCCTGGACGCCGGGCGTGCTCATGACGCCCGAGTTCCGGATGCAAACCCTCCTGATTATAACGCTAATCGGGAGCATCTTTCTCATCCCCTTGTGGAAGAGCATCATCCCCGACTGGCTGCGAGGGATCTTTTTCATCTTGCTGGGGTTGGCGCCTTTACCCGCGCTGAAAGCATTCGACGACCTCCTCCCCGCTCTGGAAAAACTCTATAACCAACCGTTGCAAGGCGGTCCGGGCGTCATCTTTCTTTTCATCGGCATGGGGCTCATGATCGTGGCCGGCGGGTTGATGATCGCAGGGCAATTTTTGCCTCAGCGGTGAGGATAATGGCCCCGAAGCTGGAAAATATAGGGACGCACATGGATCTGATTTTTCCATCGTGTCCATGTGTGCTAAACTTCATGGGGTGTGAACCACACAAATTCAGACTTTTCACAGGAATTGACTCCTATGGACAATGACCAGGAATACAGCACTTCGGCAAAATATGTCTTGCTCGCAATCATTGCGCTTCTGCTCTTGATGATCCTCTCCACAGGCTGTTTCGCCTCGGGGTTCGCCGTAGGCAAAGAGATCTTTGGGCCTCCCGCCATGACCACCCCCCTGCCCACGCCCGTCCACGAAACCGGCGAAAACATCAGCGCTATGGCGGAGCCTGAGAATTTCGATATTTTCTGGGACGCGCTCAAGTTGCTGGAGGAAAACTACGATGGCGACGTACCCCAGGGACGGGACGTGACTTACGCCGCTATCCAGGGTCTGCTCTCTCATGTGGAAGGTTGCCAAACAGAGGGCAATACGCCTGGGACCATTATCCAAATCACGGATACGAAAGCGCCGAAAGACGCGCCCGACAACTTCAGCTTCTTTTGGACGACGGTCAACCAGCTCTATCGCGATTGTCCAGCCATCATGCCCGAAGACCCCGGAGAGCTGACCTATTGGGCCGCCAATGGCGTCATCGACCGGTTGGGCGATAAATATACCATGCTGCTGCCTCCCAGAGTGGCTGAAGATTTCCGCATTGACATGGAAAGCAGTTTCGAAGGCATCGGCGCCCTGGTGGAGCCCACCAACGAAGAGAAACGCACAGGTGTGCGCATCGTCCATCCCTTCGAGAACTCCCCGGCCGAGAAAGCGGGACTGCGGGCTGGCGATGAGATCATCGCCGTGGATGGAACCGATGTCACTGACATGCTCTTAGATGAAGCAGTCACCCTGATTCGCGGGCCCGCGGGCAGCCAGGTCGTCCTCACCATCAAACGGGACAACGAAGAGCCTTTCGATGTGACCATCACCCGCGCCCGGGTGGACATCCCGGTCATCGAATCGAAGATGCTTGAGGACAACATTTTTTACGTTAAGCTCTACGAATTTTCCGACCCATCGAAAGATAAAATGGAAGCGGCCCTAAAGGAGGGACTGAAGGAGGGTGCGAAAGCCATTGTTTTCGACCTGCGCGGCAATCCCGGCGGCCGACTGGACCGCGCCATCCAGATCGCCAGCATGTTCATCAAAGACGGCGTCATTGTCAAGGAAACGGGGCAACGCAACATGGACCACATGGCCACGGGCGATCTCATCGTGCCTGAAGACATCCCCGTCGTCGTGCTGGTGGATGGCGGCAGCGCCAGCGCCTCGGAGATCGTGGCTGGCGCCTTGCAGGACTACAAACGGGCCATCCTCATCGGCGAGCAAACCTTTGGCAAGGGTTCCGTGCAGACCCTTTTCGACCTGAAGGACGGCTCCATGCTGCGCGTCACTTCCGCCCGCTGGTACACGCCCAACAACCGACAGATCAATGGCGTAGGCCTGCGCCCCGATCTGGTGGTCTCCCCCTCACTGGACACCAACGAAGACCTGCAACTCGACGCGGCCGTCGACTACTTGAAAAAACAGATCGCGAAATAGCCGAGTCATGAGCATCAAAGTCATCGCCACCAATCGCAAAGCCCGTCACGATTATGAGATCCTGGAAACCATAGAGGCTGGCATTGTCCTCACGGGCACCGAGATTAAATCGGTGCGCGAGGGCAAGGTCAGCCTGAAAGAGGGCTTCGCGCTCATCCGTGATGGCGAAGCATGGCTGATGGATGTCAACATTGCCCCGTACCGTCATGGACATCGCGACAATCACGACCCCCGACGTCCTCGCAAGCTCTTACTCCACCGCCGGGAGATCGACCGCCTGCTGGGAAAAATCCAGGAAAAGGGCTGGACTCTCATTCCCCTGAAGATGTATCTGAAGAACAACCGGGCCAAGGTGGAATTGGCCCTGGTGCGCGGCAAAAAGAAATACGACAAGCGTCGAGACATCGCCAAGCGAGACGCCGAAAGAGAACTGCAACGAACGATGAAAGGATATCGCTAAAGTAGTGGCTTTTTCCCTTTTTAACGGTAACTGCTTCGTAAATAACCCACTGATAGGGAGAACCACAGATAGAAGACACAAATA
>CAZDCN010000463.1:0-2898 GCA_964503945.1 uncultured Caldilineales bacterium | reverse complement strand
GGCGGCCAATTTCGTAATGCGTCATGCGTAAGCGCCTCACGTTTTACGTTTTACGCATGACGCCGTTGAGCCCTCGGCCAACGCTGGCGCTGAGAAGGTCTCCGCAGACGAGGCTAACGTCTATTTACGAAGCAGTTACACGGAATCTTTTCAAAGCTGGGCTAAAGCGGCTCGGAAGGGTCTTCCCATTCGCCGTCGTCAAAACCTTCTTCCCAGGGCGGGGGTTCGGGCGCCTGGACCGAAGGAGGCGGCGGGGGCTCTTGAGCGGGCTGGGATTCGGACACGGGTTGGGGCGCAGGCTCCCGCCCGATGAGCACCTCCCGACCGCGGCTGCCGCCCAGGTCGGGCCCGACAACGCCGTCCGCCTCCATCATGTCGATGAGCCTCGCCGCGCGGGTGTAGCCGATCTGCAACCGGCGCTGCAGCAGGCTGACGCTGGCCCGGCCCGCTTCCTGCACCACGGTCACCGCTTCATCGTAGAGGGGATCGCGGCGGGATTGGGTCTTCGCCTTTTCCACCACATCCTCCCACAACGGACGCTGAATCTCCGGCTCCACCGCCAGTTCGGACGCGGGCTCGGCCTCGACGCCGCGCTGGCCCCGCCAATAGCGCACCAGCCGATGCACCTCGGCATCGGAGACGAACGCGCCCTGCAGGCGGGCCAGCTTGGCCGAATCGGGCCGCATAAACAGCATGTCGCCCCGCCCCAGCAGCTTCTCCGCGCCCGGCGTGTCCAAAATCACCCGGGAATCCACCTGGCTGGTGACCGCGAAGGCGATGCGGGAGGGGAAGTTGGCCTTGATCAGGCCCGTGACCACATTCACCGAGGGGCGCTGAGTGGCCAGCACGAGATGAATGCCCACGGCCCGGGCCATCTGCGCCAGACGCACCAGCAGCTTCTCCACCTCGTCGGGCGACATCATCATGATATCCGCCAGCTCGTCGATGACGATGACGGTGTAGGGCATTTTGGGCTGGCCCTCGGCCACCATGCGCGCGTTATACGTCTCGATGTTGCGGGCTCCCGCTTTCTCCAGCTTTTTATAACGGGTCTCCATCTCCCGCACCGCCCATCCCAGCACGGCCACCACGGTCTCCACTTCGGTGATGACATTGTCGATAAGGTGGGGGATGCCGTTGTAAACGCTCAGCTCCACTCGCTTGGGGTCCACCATGATGAAGCGGAGGTCGTCAGGCGTGTATTGGAACAGCAAGGAACAGATAATGGCATTGACGCACACCGATTTGCCCGAACCGGTAGCCCCGGCAATGAGCAGGTGGGGCATGCGGGCGAGGCTGGCCGCGACCGCCCGGCCCGACACATCCTGCCCCAGGGCGATCTTCAGCGGCGCGTTCAGCGCGGCGAATTCCTCCGACTCCAGAATGCTGCGCAGGGTGACCATGGTGATGGCCTGATTGGGCACTTCGATGCCGACGATGTCGCGACCGGGCACGGGCGCTTCGATGCGGATGGGCGAGGCGGCCAGGGCCAGGGAGAGATCGTTGGACAGGGCCTGGATCTTGCTCACCCGCACCTTCATCCGTTTCTCCTCGCCCCGCACGCGACGGGTGACATACCCCGGCTTCACGCCAAATTGGGTGACCACCGGGCCCTTGTTCACCTCCACCACGGTGACGGGAACCCCGAACGCGTTGAGGGTGTCCTCGATGATGCGGGCCCGCTCCGCCAGATCCTCTTCGGTGAGCTCGCCCGACAAGGCCGGTTCCAGAATATCTTCGATGCGGGGCAATCGCCACTCCGTATTTCCCGCGCCTATGATGCGCACCGTGGGTTCGGACGGCGGTGGGAGGATGACGGACTGACCGTCGGAGGGTAACGTGCTCACCGCGCCATCGGGCTCCAGCGGGATGGGCGGGGTGGGTTGCGGTTGGGGTTTAGGACGACGCAGGCCTTTCAGCCACCGCATCCCACGCGCCCAGATGGAACGCATCCCTTCGACCAGAGCCGGCCCGCGGCCGCGCAACCGCGCGCCCAACACGCCGATAACGCCCATCACCCCCGACGCCGCGGTCAGCGCCGCCTGTTGCAACGCCTGCCAGCTCACCCCGAACATCAGAATAACCCCCACCCCCATGAGGACAAGGATGATGACGCCGGTGAGAAAAGAGCCCAGGGCGGAGAGCAGCGTCTGGGTGAGCCACCAGCCCGAAAGGCCGCCGTAATCGCCGGGCCGGGGGGAAACCAATTCCGCGTGTCGGGTGACGCCGATGAGATGGATCAATGCCTGCAATGTAGCCCAAAAAAGCAGAAAGCCGATGAATCGCCAGGGCGTGAACCATCCCTTGTAACCTTGACTGTACAGGAAGATAAAGATGCCGGAGACCAGCAACACGATGGGCAGCCAATACACCCCCACGCCGAACAACAGGCTCATCACATCGATCCACCACGCGGTCACGGTTCCCCGCTGGCTGCTGAGCAAGGCCAGCAGCGTGAAAATCCCCACCAACGCCAGGGTCACGCCCAACGCCTGCCCGCTCACCGCCGCCTCGAGAAACGTCTGCCAGCCCGACTTTTTCTTGCGGGAACTGCGCTTCTTTTGGGTTGTTTTCGAACGACTGCGGCCGCCGGTCTTTTTCGCAGCGGCATAGGTTCTTTTTTTGCCGGTCTTGCTGGCCGATTTTGAGGCGGGGGAGGAGGATGGGCGTTTGGCCATGATCGCATTGGGGGATGTGGTTAGCTCATGTGTTCGCTGAAAATCATTATAGCAAATCGCCAGGCGTCTGACAATGCGCGCGAAGGGTTTATTTGCGCGGCTTACGCTTGCGGCGACGGAGGCGTCGGGATGCAGGCGGGCGGGGAGCGCGCGTGCGGTGGGGATCGAGGCCGATGGCTCGAAAGAGCGCTTCGCGCTCGGTCCGCGTCAATTCGCGCCA
>CAZDCN010000462.1:0-2900 GCA_964503945.1 uncultured Caldilineales bacterium | reverse complement strand
AACGACAAGCCCAAGAAGCGCCTGAAGTTGATGAACAAGTGGCTCAAGGACTTCGGGCCCGAAAAGGTGGATTCCTCCGTCCAGCTTCAGCCCCGATGGGATGCGCCCCGCACCCTGCGCAAGCCCTACATCGCGGGGGAGGATGGCAAGGCCTTTGTCACCGTGAACTGGCTGTGGGATGAAGTCGCCGACCCTGAGCAAGCCCTGGCTCAGGAGATCCTGGACCACATCCTCCTGGGAACCCCCGCCTCGCCCCTGCGCAAGGCCCTCATCGATTCAGGCCTGGGCGAAGATGTGGTCGGCGGCGGACTGGACCCCGACTTGCGCCAGCCCTTCTTCGCCGTGGGCCTGAAGGGAGCCGATGAGGACAAGGCCGAAGCCATCGAAGGGGTCATCTTCGACACCCTGGAGCGCCTGGCTCAAGAGGGCGTCGACCCCAAGACCGTGGAAGCTTCCCTGAACACCGTCGAGTTTCGCCTGCGGGAGATGAACACGGGCCGGTTCCCCCGGGGCCTCTTCCTCTATCTGCGCTCCCTCCACACCTGGCTCTACGACCACGATCCCTTCACGGCCATCGCCTTCGAGCGCCCCCTGGAAGCCATCAAGACCCAGGCTCTTAACGGCCAGGGCTACTTCGAGGCCATGATCCGGCGGCTCTTCCTGGACAACCCCCATCGCACGCGCCTCATCCTTTATCCCGACCCCCAACTCAAACAAGCATGGGAGGCCCAAGAGGCCGAGCGCCTGGCCCTGGAGGAAAAACGGCTGACCGAGCGAGAGATGGAGCGCATCAAGGCGGACATGGAAGCCCTGCATCGTCTTCAGGAAACCCCCGACGACCCCGACGCCCTGGCCGCCATCCCCCGGCTCCAACTCAAAGACCTGGACAAAAAGGTCCCCGTCATCCCCCTGGAAACCGGCGAGCTGGCCGGAGCCCGGCTGCTCTATCACGACCTGGCCACCAACGGCATCCTGTATCTGGATGCGGGCCTGGATCTCAGTCTCCTCCCTGCGGACCTGCTCCCCTACGTCCCCCTCTACGCCCGGGCGCTGGTGGACATGGGCAACGAGGACGAGGACTTCGTCTCCCTGCAACAACGCATCGGCGCCAAGACCGGGGGCGTCACCACCGAACCCCTGCTCCTCACCGCCCGCGACGGCTCCCCCGTCACCTGGCTCTTTGTGCGGGGCAAGGCCATGATGCATCAGGTGGCCGACCTCGCCGCCATCCTCCGCGACATCCTGCTCAAAACCCAGTTGGATGATCGGGACCGATTCCGCCAGATCGTGCTGGAGGAGAAGGCCCGGCAGGAAGCCGCGCTGGCGCCCATGGGCCACATGATGGTGCATCGCCGCCTCAACGCCCATTTCACCCGGGCGGGATGGATCACAGAACAGATGTCGGGGGTGAGCTACCTTTTCTTCCTGCGGGACCTGGCCGACCGGCTGGAGGGCGACTGGCCCCAGGTGCTGGCCAACCTGCAACGCGTCCACGACCTGCTGGTCAACCGGTCCCGCATGCTGTGGAATGTCACCCTGGATGAAGCCAACTGGAGCCAGCAGCGGGCCGTCGTGGCCGACCTGGCCGCGGCCATGCCCGAGGGCCCGGCCCAAACGGCCTCGTGGCAGCCTTCCCAGCTTTCCCAGCGCGAAGCCCTGCTCATCCCCGCCCAGGTCAACTACGTGGGCAAGGGCGGCTCCCTCTACGATTTGGGCTACCAGTTGGACGGCTCGGTCTTCGCCATCACCGCGTTCTTGCGCACCACCTGGCTGTGGGAGCAGGTGCGGATGAAGGGGGGTGCGTATGGCGGCTTCTGCCTCTTCGATCATCGCTCCGGCGTGTTCGATTTCCTCTCCTATCGGGACCCCAACCTCCTCAACACCCTCCACGTCTACGACCAGACGGCCGATTTCCTGCGCGGGGTGGCGCTGCCCAAAGACGAGATCGTCAAAAGCGTCATCGGCGCAGTCAGCCGCAAGGACCCTTACCTGCTGCCCGACGCCAAAGGCTGGACCTCCCTGGCACGTTATCTTGCGGGCGAGGATGACGCGTTCCGCCAGCGCCTCCACGAGGAATTGCTGGCCACCCGCGCGGCCGACTTCCGGGCCTTTGCCGACGCGTTGGCCGAGCTCAACCGGGCCGGGCACATCGTGGCGATGGGCTCGGAGGAAAAGGTGGACGAGGCCAACGCCGAACTCGATCCGCCCATGACCAAGACGAAGGTGATGTAGCGAATCAGGAAACGGCTCGGAGCCGGTGACGATGTTTGCAGGTAGCAGGTCGCAGGTGGCAAGTGACCTGCTCCTTGCTACCTGCTCCTTGTGGCTGACGTCACCGTAGCAATGATGATGCGGGCGGCTTTTACCAGCGCGTCGAGGCTCAAGCCCGACCGGCCCGGCTGATCCCCCACCATGTCGGGCAGGGGCGGCACATGGATGAAGCCCATACGGGTGGGTAACCTCCGGGTGGCAATGGTGTGCAGCCCGAAGTAGAGGATGTGGTTGCACACATATGTCCCTGCGTGATTGGAGATGCCCGCGGGGATGTCCGCGTCCTTCAGGGCGCGGCGGATGACGTCAATGGGCAGGGTGGACCAGTACCCTACCGGGCCGTCCTCCGCGATGGTCTGCCCGCGGCGCAGCTCCCCGGCATTGTCCGCGATGGGGGCATCGTCCACGTTGACCGCGATGCGCTCCAGCTTAATTTCGTCGATACGGCGGCTGAGGCCAAAGGAGAGCACGATGTCCGGGCGGAAGTCGTCCAGCGCGGCCGCGAATTGGGCCTCGCTGCGCCGGTAGGAGGTGTCCAGGACGATGGCGCGCAGGCTCACGCCGGGGATATCGGCCAGGGCCTCGGGCGCGCGGGCCATAAGCAGCTCGGTGGGGTTGCGGGCCATGCC
>CAZDCN010000461.1:0-2921 GCA_964503945.1 uncultured Caldilineales bacterium | reverse complement strand
CAATCGTCCGTCGTAGGTGGGCGTGACTCCGCCTTGCATCTCGACATAAGCGCTTCCGTCGTCGGTGTAATTTTCTGGGCCGATGGGCTGACTCCAGCCGAAGCCAAAGCCCTTGAGCCCCGGCGTCATGTTGCGGGGAGAGACCCGCACAACCCCTTCATCGGAGGCCATGTCCACTACCGCGGCCCAGTCGGCCTGGGCCTGAGGATGGGCGAAGAAACCGAGCCATTGCCTCCAGTTCCCCAGGCGGCTCAGGTCGCGACCCTGATATACGGGCCAGTCGAAGACGCGGCCGGGCGGGGGCAGGTCGGGATCGCCAGTGGAATGCACCGACGCCTGGGGCATGGGGAAGAAGAAGCGCAGGTCGGGGCCCACGGTGTTGGCCGGGCCGGGCGCGAGCATGGCGTCCAGCCAGAAGCTGATGGGAATGGGGCGGTCATCCAGGTTTTCCAATTCGAAATGGAGTTTCACTGCCGAGGAATCGGGCTCCAGGGTGAGGGTGACGCTGAGATGTGCGCTTTCCTGATGATTGTCGAACAGGGTGACGCCCTGCGCGCCCTCGCCGGGCAGGGTGATGTGACCCCAGGGTTCGCCCCAGGCATAGCCGTGTTCGGGAACGGGAAGGCCCCATTCCACGCCGCCCGCGGCTAACCAACCGGTTCCCGCCTCCTCCGGGCCCCAGGGCGAGGGCTTGATGACCGGGTTCTGATAGAATTCGTTGCTGCTCGTGGGTTTGAAGATGAACTGGTAGATGCGTCCGCCCAGCTCGGGCATGACGTTCACCCGCAGCCAGCGATTTTCCAGGTTGAGGAGTTGGTAGGTTTGAGGAGCGGGTTGAGGGTTGGCGCTCTGGTAGGCGTTGCGGTCGAAGCGCTGGTAGGTCCAGCCGGTGGTGGCGTCGACGGCTGGCGTCAGGAAGTTCTGCCAGGGATAGGTGGGGAGGGTGATCTCGCTTTCGTAAAGGCGGACCACGTCGCCGGGGGTGGGCGTGGGCGGCGGCGTGGGGATGTCCTCCGCTGTGGGCAAATCCAAGTTCGCGGGCGGTTGCACCAGCGCCCGGGCGATCCAGGTCTGCCCCGCGTCCTCGCCTACATCCACCCGCAGCCACTGCCCTGACGGGTCCCAAGCCAGCAGCGCCACCTCCTGGCCCGCGGGGATAAATCCCACCACCGGATAGGCTTTTCCCGGGCCGGCGCGCAAGTTGGCGTCGGCAAGCACGCGGCCCAGAGGCGGCGGCGTGGGCGTGGGTGAAGGCGGCAGAGGCGTAGGGGTGGGCGCGGGCGTGAAGGTGGGCGTGTCCGTGGTCGTGGCCGTGAAGGTGGGCGTTGGGGTCGAGACGGGCGTGGGCGCGGGAGAAGGTGTGGGCGTGGGCGTCGATGTGGGGACGGGTGACGGCGTCGTCCCTTGCTGGCTGATGCGCGTGGGCGCGCGGGTGGGCGTGGCCTGTCCGCGTCCGCAAGCGGCCACGAGCAATGACGCCAGGAAGACGACCAGTATTCCTCTGCCCGCGATGTAACTTATTCCCATGTCGCCCGCTCCTCGGCCAGCCCCTGTTCCCCGCCGCTCCATTTTTCCCAGGCTTTGCCGCCCGTGCGCGTATCCTCCTCGCTTTCACTCTCACCCATCGGGCGCAGATACACCCGGCCATTTTCGATGACCAGCGCCAGGCAATCGCCCGGCTCGATGTTCAGGGCTTGTTGGGCTTCCGGAGGCAGCTTCAACCGGCCGCGGGCGTCCAATCGGACGATTTTCGAGCGTGACATGGTTGCATCTCCTGCCGATGCGGGTCGGCAAGGAAAGTATAGCAGAGTGCGCGGGGTTAGCGAAAGGCCTCGTCGTACTGCAGGGCCAGGCTTTCCCAACGAAAGCGGTCGGCAACCCAGGCCAGGTTCTGCGCTCGCACCTGGCGGGGATGGCCCGCGGCCCATCGCAGCTTCGCCAGCAGATCGTCGAAATCGACATAAAGATGTTGGGCATGCAGATGGGCGGGGATGAGTTCGGGATAGCTCAGGCGGTTGGGGAGCAGGGGATAGGCGCCGCAGTAGATGGCTTCCAGCACGCTGACGCCGAAGAATTCGTGGATGGCGGTGCTGACCACCAGGTCGGCCCGCCACAGCAGGCGGGCGTACTCGGCCCGGCTTTCGGCGAACCCGAAATGGAGGATGCGATCCTGCAGGCGGGCGCGGGCCTCCGCGAATTCTTGGGGCTTCTGGCGGAAGTTTTCGCCGGCGACGATGAGTTGAAAGGGCAGGCCTTCCTCCGCCAGTCGGTAGAGCGCCCGGAAGAACTCGCCCGGGTTCTTGTCATATTCCCAGCGTTGGTTCCAAAGGATGCGCAGGGGACCGGGCTCGCGGGTTTCGGGCCGGAGCGCATCGAAGAAGCTCAGGTCCAGGCCCACGGGCAAGACGTCGCTCTTGGCCCGCAGGCGGGGGATGATCTCCAGATGGTTGTAGTCGGGGAAATGTTTGAGCAGACGGGGAAGCTCATCAAAGCATTCCTCGCGGTGAAAGGCGCTGTTGAAATGGATGCGGTCGGCCGCGACCATGCTGAGGAGGTTCATCATGCCGTAGGTAAGGTCCCGCTTCTCGCCCGGCGGCGGGGGATAGGTGAGCTGGTTTTCGTGCATGTAGAGGTGAATAGGAACGCGGTCGAGCCAGGGACGGGCCAGGGCGATGAGCGCGGGCAGATTGACCATGTCGGTGACCAGGAGCGCGTCAGGCGGGCCGACGCGTTGGGCCAGCGCGTCGATGCGGGGGGCCAGCTCCAGCGTGGCGCCCTGCATCCGCCACTTCCAGAAACGTCCGGCCATGGTGATGAGGTGGACCTCGTGGCGGCTATGCCGGGCGTAGCCCTCGGCCCACGCCTTGTGCGAGCCGGCGTGGTAGGGGGAGATGAGGTGGAGGCGCATTGGCGTGTTGGCG
>CAZDCN010000460.1:0-2925 GCA_964503945.1 uncultured Caldilineales bacterium | reverse complement strand
CTGGCTCATCGTGAGCCCGTTCCGATTTAGTCAAAAAAATCAGCGAAACGCCAGTCCCATGTCCAACGTCCAAGGTCGTTCTGCGCTTCGGCCCGGTGACGATGGCGGCCTACCGACTTTGGACTTCGGACTTTGGACTTCGGACGACCGTCATTTTCGTCCTTATTGGCGTGCAAACGCTCATGATACCTGCTTCGTAAATAGATTTGGAGAACGCAGATAGCGCTGATGCAACGCGGATAAACGCAGATGAAGGAAAAATCAGAAAAATGATCTGCGCAGATCCGCGTTGCGAAGCATCCGCGTCATCCGCGTTCCCATTTTTTTCATGGGTATCCGCGGGCTGTCGCCCGTGACGCCTCCTCTCGAAACAACTCGCGGTAATCATCCAGCTCGAACGCCCGCACCACGGCCATGATCTCCGCCAATTCCTCCTCCGAGAGGATGTCCTCCCAGAAGATGGCCCAACCTTTGGCCGCGAAATCCGATTCCGACGAAGTGAGGCCGTGGACGGTGCGGATGGTGGTCATGGAGGGGACGAAGATGTGGGCGGGATGAAGGGCGTCGGGGTCGCCGCCCGCATAACGGATGAGCTCCCGGGTTGTGGGAAAAGGCTGCTCGTAGAAATCTTCGTAGTAGAAGATGGGCAGGCTGTGACGGGCCAGCGCCTGGGTCGCCAGCTTGTGGCTCACCGACCACATCACCGCCTCCCGCTGAATGCGCGTGCGGGCGCGCTGGATGATGGACGCGTAGGGAGCCAGCGTCGGGGCATGGCGGGGGTTGGCGACGACATGATCGAGGAAGAGCCGCCAATGGGTCTCGAAACCGAATTCGTTCCAAAAATTGACCCGTCGCCGCAGAGAGGCGATGACCGCGGCCGGGTGACGCACCAGGTAGACGATGCGGGCGTGCAGGCGCTCCACCAGCCAGTCGATCATGAAATTCGCCCGGATTTCCTTGAACCCCAGCACCCGGCTCTCCTCCCACACCATGTCCACATAGGCCTGGCTGACCGACTCCAACGGGCTGAAGAGATGGTTGCGCAGCAGCCAGCGATTGTGATCTTTTCCGGCCAGGATGTCGTGCAGAAAGGGCGCGAGCCGGCGGCCCAGGCTGTAGCCGTCGCTGTAGCAGGCCGCTTCCGCGAAGGGGCAGGTTTCGGGATGCAGGGGCTCGAACAGCAGCAATCCGCCCAGGTTCTTGGAAAGGATGTCCGAAATCCAGGTGGAGCCGGAGCGCCCGAAGCTGAGGACGACGATGGGGGAGGAGAGCATGAGGCGTGGCGTTGGGTCGTGCGTCGGGTTACAGCTTGTAGAGCTCGCCGTACTTCGCCCGCAGATGGGCCATCAGGGGCTCATGGCTCAGGGGCTGGCCCGTGACCACTTGCACCAGGTCCTGGGCGCGGTAGGTCATGCCATGGCGATGGATGTGCTGGCGCAGCCAATCGAGCAGGGGCAGGAAGTTGCCGCGGGCGAATTGCGCTTCGAGGTCGGGGATGTCTTGCTTCGCCTGGGCGAAGAACTGGGCGCCGTAGAGGTTGCCCAGGGCATAGGTGGGAAAGTAGCCGATCATGCCGTGGGACCAGTGCACGTCCTGGAGCGCGCCTTTGCTGTCGTCGGGCACATCCAGGCCCAGATACTCTTTGAACAGCGCGTTCCACGCGGCGGGGATCTCCTCCACGGGCAGGCCGTCGTTGATGATGGCCTGTTCGATCTCAAAGCGCAGCATGACGTGCAGGTTGTAAGTCACCTCGTCGGCGTCCACGCGGATGAAGCCAGGCTTGACCGCGTTCACCGCGAAGTGAAAGTCCTCCAGGCTCACATCGGCCAGGGTTTGGGGGAAGAACTGGCGGGTGAGGGGGAAGAAGTATTCCCAAAACGCCCGGCTGCGCCCCACCAGGTTCTCCCACGTGCGGGATTGGGATTCGTGGATGCCCAGGGAGGCGGATTCGCCGCGGGGCGTTCCGAAATGCTCGGCCGGCAGATTCTGTTCATAGAGGGCGTGGCCCGTCTCGTGCAGGATGCTGAAGAAGGAGTCGTTGAAGTTGCGGGGGCTGAAGCGGGTGGTGATGCGCTGGTCGCCCGGGCCCAGGTTGGTGCTGAAGGGATGGGTGCTCACATCCAGCCGGGAGGCCTGATAATCCAGGCCAAAGGCCGCGGACGCGATTTCGCCCAGGATGCGCTGGCGCTCCACGGGATAATCCCGGTCTTCGACGATGGTTGGATCGGGTTGGGTGGAGGAGCTCATGATGGTTTGCAGGAAGGGGACGAGCTCCTCTCGCAAGGCGGTGAACACCCGCTTCACGTTCTCGGTTTTCTCGCCCGGTTCGAAGCCGTCCAGCAGCGCGTCGTAGGGTTTGTCCGCATAGCCCAGGTATTCCGCCTTCTCTCGGGTGAGCTCGATGATTTCGCCCAGGTTGGGCGCGAAGATGCTGAAATCGGCCTTGGACCGGGCCTCGGCCCACACCTGTTGGGAGAGAACGACGACCCGGGTGAAGCGTTCCACGAACTCCGTGGGCAGTTTCGTGGCCCGATCATATTCCCGCCGCCACTCGCGCACATTCACCGCGGCGTCGCTGAGGGGATCGCTGACCAAATCGCTCTCCTCCACCGCGGCCAGGAGATCGTTGATGGCGGGATCGGTGGCCTTGCGGTGGAGCTGGCCCGAGAGATAGGATTGCATTTCGGCCCGCCACGCCGCGCCCTTCTTGGGCATGTTCACTTCCTGGTCCCAGCCCAGCACGGCCTGGGCCGCGCCCAGATAGGCGATCTCTTTTGAGCGTTGTAGGAGTTCCTGGTAGGCTTGTTCGGGGTTCATGATATAGTCCTGGGGATAGAGAGATGGGAGTGCAGGTTTCACGGGCGGAGGCCCGCCGATAAGGATGAAATCAATGGGCGTCCGGTGTCCGGCGTCCGGCGTCCGGGG
>CAZDCN010000459.1:0-2927 GCA_964503945.1 uncultured Caldilineales bacterium | reverse complement strand
CTCGTCAGATTGGAATCGAATGATGCAAAGACCGGTTTTTTCTATTTCACTAATGCCCAAAGAAAATTAGAGAAAAACCAGCTTTTTGTTAGAAATCCATTAGAATCGATCTTTTGCCTTCTTGACCACTTCCCCCTACCAGTGATAAAGTCCTTTTAACGTTTTCCCATGTTTTCATCCAATTAAGGAGGAATCCACATGACCCAAACAGCGGATGTAATCATCATCGGCGGGGGCGTTCACGGCGCCAGTCTTGCCTTTCATCTGGCTCAGCGCGGGGTGCAGGCCCTGGTGCTGGAGAAGAAATTCGTGGCCGCAGGCGCTACTGGACGTTCCAGCGGCCTGGTGCGCATGCACTACGACTTGCGCCTGGAGTCGGAGCTGGTGTGGAAGTCCTTCCAGTATTTCCGCAATTGGGAGGAGATGGTGGGCGGAGACTGCGGGTTCGTGCGCACGGGCTTTCTGCGCTTCGTCCAGCCCGAGTATGAAGAAAACCTCCGCGCCAATGTGCGAGTGCAACAGGAAATCGGCATCCCCACCTTCCTCATCGCCCCGGACGACGTCAAGCGCCTGGCCCCCTACATGGTGGCCGAGGACTTCAACGTAGCCGCGTATGAGCCGGAATCGGGCTACGCTGACCCGCCCGCCACCGCTATGAGCCTGATGAACGCGGCCCGCGAGCGGGGCGCCGGCCTGAAGACAGGCGTGCAGGTGGCCGACGTGCTCACCAGCCCGGACGGCAGCCGGGTGATAGGGGTGAGAACCGCGGATGGCGCTGAATTTCATGCGGCTGGGGTGGTGAACGCCGCTGGGGCGTGGGCGGACCGCATCGGGCGCATGGTGGGGTTGGAGTTGCCCATTACTTCCTGGAGTCACGATGTGATGTTCATCCGTCGCCCCAAGGGTATCGGTCCCACCCACCCCACAGTTATCGACGACATCAACGAGATGTATTTCCGGCCCGAGCAGGGCGGTCTTACCCTGGTGGGGCTGGAGAGCGACAACCCCCTGGGTGAAGACCCGGATGGCGATACGGATCACGCGCATCCTGGCTATGTGGAGCGGGCCGTGGAGCACATTTGCCGCCGAATCCCCATCATGGAGGAGGGCTCGCTGCACAGTGCGCACAAAGGCTACGATGGCCTTTCCAATGACCAGCGCGCGATTCTAGGCCCGGCCGGGCCCGAAGGCTTCTGGCTGGATTGCGGACACAGTGGCACGGGCTTCAAGATCGGCCCGGCCGTGGGGCTTTGTCTGGCTGAGTGGATGGTGGATGGCGCGCCCCAGACCGTGGATATCCGACCTTTCAGGTTCTCCCGCTTTGCCGAAGGCAAGCTGCTACGCGGTGAATATCCCTACGCGGACATCTGGCGATGAGACAGTTCCGGAAGAATATCTCACGCAAAGGCGCAGAGGCGCAAAGGAAAAAAAGAGGCAAAGAAAACCTTGGCGCTCTTGGCGTCTTTGCGTGAGATTGTCATCGATATCCGCGGGCAGCCGCTTGTAACTGCTATTTCCCGCCCTCTTGCAACATGGTTTCAATGGCCGCAATAAGCTGCTCCTTGGTCAAAGCCCCCACGGCTACGCCCGTCATGACGCCGTTGCGATCGATTTTATAAGTAGTGGGCAAGCTGCGGATGCGGTATTTGCGCGCCACTTCGCTGGTGCGATCCCAGACGATGGGATACGTAATGCCTTTCTCTCGGGCGAAGCCGATGAGGTTCGCCTCGCTGTCGTTGATGCCCACACCGATGATGACGACGTCATCCCCATATTTCTCATAAACCGCCTGGAACGCCGGCATTTCCATGCGGCAGGGCGGGCACCAGCTTCCCCAAAAATTGAGAAAGACAATTTTGCCTCGATAATCGCTCAGCGAGAAAGGCTTGCCTGTTTGCAAGTTCACGGCGGTGAAATCGGGCGCCAGGTTTTCGGGCGTGGGCGTGGCGTTGGGACCGGGTTTGGGGGTGGGGGGCAAAGGGGTGGGCGTATTGATGACCAGGGTGGGGGCTTCGGTGGGGGCTGTGGCGGGCGTGGAAGCCTGGGCGCTGTTTTGGGGCTGAGAGGGAGCAGCGCTGCACGCTGTGAGCAGCAATGGCAGGATGAGCATGAAGAGAAGGAGCAGGCGCTTTTTTGACATAAGAGAATGCTCGCGGAAAAGTTCAAATGGATGAAGAGGGACAAGCAAACGGTGGACGCGTGATAGTATCGTGGACGATCATGCGTCGTCTGCATCCGGGGCCCGCGAGCGAGGGCGTCGGCAACGTTTGTTGGCGCCCTGGGGGCAGCACGCGCCGACGTGAACGAGAGGGCGGGGGAAGGAGGACGTCAATCCCATGTGCGTTGGTCTAGCATGACGGGCGCGTCCTCGGGGATGGCGTCCGCAGAGACGAAGTGAATCTCATCAACGCGCACGCGGCACACCTGGCGCACCCATTCGCCGATCTGAGCCCTCACCGCGTCTTCATCGCCCACCGGTTCCGCAGGGACGATGTTCACCACGAACTGGTCGCGCAGCTCGGGCCGGGTGATCACGGCCTGAATAGCCCGGAAGGGCAATGCCTGGCCCACAGCGAAGCGAAGCTGGTTGGGATGCACGAACATCCCCCGCACCTTCACAGCCTCGCCGCTGCGCCCCACCAGGGTGATGGTCCGGTCTTCCTGCCGGCTTTGTCCGGGCGCTGGGTCGTTGTAAATGGCCATGTCGCCAGTGCCGAAGCGTATGAGAGGATAGGCCCGGTTGAAGTTCGTGACGACGATTTCGCCAGCCTCACCGGGGCCTACTTGTTTGCCCGTATCGGGCGCGACTACCTGGATGATAGGCGCGGGCAGCAAGTGCATGGCCATGCCGCCTTCGGTGTTGATGGCCAGAAAGCCCAGTTCGGCGGTGGCATAAGCATTGCCCACTCGCACGCCATAGGTCTCCA
>CAZDCN010000458.1:0-2934 GCA_964503945.1 uncultured Caldilineales bacterium | reverse complement strand
TTGAAAATAAACATTGGCGTTGTTTGCAGAGATATGAGCGAAGCCAACATTGGCCTGGCGCTCAACCACGTAATGCGTAAAACGTAACACGTGAAGACCTTACGCCTTACGCATCACGTTTCACGGGCTTGGCCGCCCGCGCCAGAATGACCATTCCGATTTTCCTCTTGATCCGCCTTTCTTTAATCCAAACGACCTATGCAGCCTGAAACCCTTCCCCAATTTCTGGTAGAGAAAGCGAAACTTTACGGCGACCAAAAGACGGCTTTGCGCGAGAAGGAGTACGGCATCTGGCAAAGCGTCAGCTGGGCGGAGTATCTGGACCATGTCAAGTATTTCGCCTTGGGTCTGGCGAGCCTGGGCTTTGAACCTCAGGACACCGTGGCCATCATCGGAGACAATCGGCCTGAGTGGGTGTACGCGGAACTGGCGGCTCAGAGCGTCGGGGCCAAATCCATCGGCATCTATCAGGATAGCATTGTGGATGAGGTGGCCTATATCGTCACCCACAGCGACGCCAAATTCCTGGTGGTGGAAGATCAGGAGCAGGTGGACAAAATCATCGAGCTGTGGCCGCGATTGCACACGGTGGAAAAGGTCATCTACTACGACCCCAAGGGCCTGCGCAACTACACCGAGCCCTATCTCATGTATTTCCCCGAGGTGGAGGAGCTGGGCCGGGCTTTCGAAAGGGAGCATCCCGGCTGGTGGGAAGAGCGCGTAGCCCAAGGGCGAGGAGAGGACACCGCCATCCTCTCCACCACCTCCGGCACCACCGGCTATCCCAAACTGGCCATTCTCACCCACAACAACCTCATCAGCATGGGCCGCAATCTGATGAAGGTGGACCCCATGAGCGAGGATGACGAATTCGTCAGTTTCCTGCCCCTGGCCTGGATCGGGGAGCAGATGATGTCGTTGGCCTGCGGTCTGCAGGCCGGGTTCACCCTCAACTTTCCGGAAGAGCCGGAGACGGTGCAGGAGAACATCCGGGAGATCGGGCCCCAGACCATGTTCTCGCCCCCGCGCATTTGGGAGAATTTGGTGAGCCGGGTGCAGGTGAAGATCGAGGATACCACCTGGCTCAAACGCAAGGTGTATGATTGGGCCCTGCCTGTGGGTTATCGTATGGCGGATGTGCGGTTCAACAAGGAAACGCCCGGCTTTGGCCTGAAGCTAAAGTACGCCATCGCGGACTGGATCCTGTTTCAGGAGATCAAGGATCACCTGGGATTGCGCCACATTGTGCGGGCCTACACCGGCGGCGCGGCCTTGGGTCCCGACGTGTTCCGCTTCTTCCACGCGCTGGGCGTCAACCTGAAGCAGATCTACGGCCAGACCGAGGTCAGCGGCATCGCCGTGTTGCACCGGGATGGCGACATCAAATTCCAGACGGTGGGCACGCCCCTGCCCGAGACCGAAGTCCGCATCGACGAGGACACGGGGGAGATATTGATCAAAAGCCCGGCCGTGTTCAAGGGCTATTACAAAAACGAGGAGGCCACCCGCACGACCCTCGTCGACGGGTGGCTGCACACGGGCGACGCAGGCTATTTCGACGAAGACGGGCATCTCATCGTCATCGATCGGGCCAAGGATGTGATGACCCTGGCCGACGGCACCAAATTCAGCCCGCAGTTTATCGAAAACAAACTCAAATTCAGCCCCTATATCCGGGAAGCTGTGGTCTTTGGCGGCGGGGATCTCCCCTACATCACCGCCATGATCAATATCGACATGGGCAATGTGGGCACCTGGGCGGAGAAGCATCAGATCGCCTACACCACGTACACCGATCTGGCGCAGAAGCCCGAAGTGTACGCGCTGGTGCGCAAACATGTGGAGCGCTCCAACCAGGATCTGCCTCCGGCCGCGCGCATCCGCCGTTTTCTGCTATTGCACAAAGAGTTGGACGCGGACGATGCGGAGCTGACCCGCACCCGTAAGGTGCGCAGGCGCTTTGTGGCCGAGCGCTACAAGGATATCATCGAAGCCCTTTACGGCGACAGCGATTACCTGGATGTAGAATCCACGATTACCTATCAGGATGGCCGCACTGCGGTGATCAAGACCCGCTTGAAGATCGAGGAGCTGTAAGCGTATGGACAAATTTTTGCAACTGACGTTGACCGGATTGACCAGCGGTGCCGTCTACGCGCTGGTGGCCCTGGGATTTGTGCTCATTTACAAATCTAGCGATGTCATCAATTTTGCCCAGGGCGAATTTTTGCTCATCGGCGCCTATCTCGCCTACTTTTTCATGGGACAGATGGGCGTGCACTGGAGCATCGGCGTGATCCTCACGTTGATCCTGGCCGCGGCCATGGGCGTCGTCATCGAACGCCTGGTGCTGCGCCCACTCATCGGCGAACCGATCATCTCGGTCATTATGGTCACCATCGGTCTGGCAAGTTTGCTCAAAGCCATCGTGGGAGGCATATGGGGCACCAATCCGCAGATCTTTCCCGCCTTTATCCCCAAGCAGGAAGTGCACATCGCCAACGCCGTTGTCACCGCAGATAAGTTGTGGGCCATCGTCATCGCCCTCATCTTTCTGATCATATTTACGCTCTTCTTTCGCTACAACAAAGAAGGCGTGGCCATGCGCGCGGTGGCGGATGACCAACAGGCCGCATTGAGTGTGGGCATCAGTGTGCAAAAGATTTTCGCCTGGGCCTGGTCGATTGCCGCCATCACCGCCGCGGTTGCCGGCATTATCGTGGCGAATGTGCTGGAAGTCAGCCCCAACCTATCCGGCGTCGGGTTGCACGTATTCCCCGTGGTCATCCTCGGCGGCCTGGACAGCATTCCCGGCGCATTGATCGGGGCCGCCATCATCGGTTTGTTGGAAGCCTATGCTGGCGGTTACGTGGGCGATGGCAGCCTTGCTCAGGTCATCTCCTACATCGTTCTGGTCATCATTTTAATGATTCG
>CAZDCN010000457.1:0-2940 GCA_964503945.1 uncultured Caldilineales bacterium | reverse complement strand
GCAGGGCCCGGGCCACGATGACGCTCATGGCGTAGTCGAGATACGCGGTGCGCATTTCGGTCTCGATGGGCGCAGGGAGGATGCGGTTGGCTGTGGGTTTGGGCATGATGGTTAAAGGTTAAGGATTGATGATTGATGATTAAAGGGGGAGGTTTCAGTGTGCAGTAAGCAGTAAGCAGTAATCAGTGTGTTTGAGCGGCCCCCACCCCAGCCCTCCCCCGCAGGCGGGGGAGGGAGTTTACTTCCCCCCGCTTGCGGGGGGATTGAGGGGGGCTGCTTGCGGGGGGATTGAGGGGGGCTGCTTGCGGGGGGAATGAGGGGGGCCGGCGGCAACAGCAACCGCTCCTCGATAGCCCGCCGGTTGCTGACATAGGCCACATCCAGGGCGTCGAGCAGGAAACGAACGCCTGATAGATATTCAGCCAGGACATGCCATTGTTTTTCTTCGAAGGCCAAGTCCTTCTCCTTGTTGCTCGCCAAAAACTGACGGAGTATCAAAGCTGAAGGCCGATATTTCCGTAGCAATTCGGTGAAGTCATCAGCAAATCGTTGCCAAATTTCTGGGGGAGCGTCCCATTCAGGGGTTTTTAGCTCTTTCAAGGCCATTGCAAAATCATCGAGTTTCATCCTGCAGGCGCGGTCGCGGGCGTAGTCGAGGGCGCGGTCGAGGGAGAGGGCGCGGTCGAGGTCGCGGGCGAGGTCGAGATCGAGGTCGAAGTCGAGGTCGAGGGAGCGGGCGAGGTCGAGATCGAGGTCGAGGTCGAAGTCGAGGTCGAGGGAGCGGGCGAGGTTACGGGCGAGGGGGAGGGCGCGGGTAAGGACGAGGACGCGGGCGCTGTCGAGGTCGCTGTCGAGGTCGAGGTCGCTGTCGAGGTCGAGGTCGCTGTCGAGGTCGCGGACGAGGGCGCTGGCGCGGTCGCTGGCGCGGTCGCTGGCGAGGGAGCGGGCGAGGTCGCGGGCGCGGATGGCCGCCGGGTGATAGATGATCGGATCAACACCTTTTTTCTCGGCATCGGCAATGATGGCCTCTTGTAGCGCCAATCGCCAGTTTTCTGCCCAAGCCAGGAGTGGCGTGAGCTTGTTTTCGGCAGCGTAGGCGTCCAGGGCCTGCAAAAATTTTTCAAAAAAGGCGTCGGCGTCGTCCAGCAGGCTGGCGGTGAGCAAAAAGACCTCCCGCCAGCGGTCATCGAATACGTGCTGCATGAGGTCGTCCAGGGCGCCGCGAGCTTCGTTGTCCACAATGTAGCGGGCGGTGAAGTATTCCTGGAAGGTGAGATGGGAGAAGGAGTAGATGCGTTGCGCCCGCTCCACCAGCAAGCCATGCTGAGCGGCCATGGCCTTGAGCACAGCTTCGCCGTCGATGTCCACTTCCTCCGGGGCTTCGGGCACTTTGGCCAGGTAGGCCACAATCATCTTTTCCAGTTTGCGTTGGGGAATGAAGTACTCGCTGCGAGAGAAGGTTTCGTGGGCGATGCGGGCCAGCATCTGCCGCTTGCGGCCCAGGGCTAGCTTGCGATAGATTTCATCCCGCTTGATCTTGCGGGAGGTGTCCCATTTGCGCAACAGTGCGTCCACTGCGTCCTCATACACCTCCACACGGCGGGCGGGAAAAGCCAAGATTTCTTCATAGGCAATGCAGAGCAGGGTCAGCAGCAGGGGGGGTTGGGTCAATTCCAGGATGCCCGCGTTCTCTGGTCTGCCCAACTCCGTCAGCATTTGTGCGCCCAGGTCCGGCGCATTCGCAAACCAGTGGGCGACGAACTTCTCGACCTGCGCAGGTGTGAAATCGGCCATCTCCACATACTCGAAGCCCTGGAAGACATACTCGGTGGCGGCCACGCGGCAGGTGATGACGATCATGTTGCCGTCATATTTCTGGCTGAACGCCCGCAAAGCATCGATGACCGCGCCTCGTCTGCCATCACTGGCGCTCACTTCATCCAGCCCGTCGAACAAAACCAGGGCCTTGCCCTTTTTCAACATGCGTTCGATAAAGGGCGTCGCGTTCTCGAATTTGCAGACGTCGAACTGGCGGGCGATGAAATCCAGGAGTTCGTCGCCAGTATCCGCATATTCCTTCAGGGAGATGAAAACGGGAATGTAAGGCAGGCGGGCGCTGCCCCCCGCTGCCAACACCGCCAGGTATTTCAAAAAAGTCGTCTTGCCCGCGCCCGGCTTGCCCAGAATGAAAAGCTTGCTGGTGCGATCCAGCGCATCCAGGCCGGGCATGCGTTTTTCCCGTTGATGCAAGGAAGCCCGTTGCTGCCGCTCCGTAAACCAGTTTTGCAATTCTTCCACACTGTAGCGGCGCAGAGCTACCGGCTTCTCCAGCAGGTTCACGTCGGTGAAGATGTCCATGAGGCTGGCCGGGCGATGTTGACCAAAGACCTGGATCGTGCCGTACCGTTTCATCATCGCTTCGCGATAGCGGCGGGCAGCCCTCTGGAAATCGATCTCCTTCTTGCCCAGGCCAATGGTATTCGCCCAAAGCGATTTGCCCAAATCGCGCGCGATTTCCAAAAAGAATTCGACCAGGGGATCGGGGATGGTGTTGGGATCGGGTGTGGTCATGGTTTGTGGTCCTGGTGGGCCCCCACCCCGACCCTCCCCCGCAGGCGGGGGAGGGAGCTTACTTCCCCCCGCAAGCGGGGGGATTGAGGGGGGCGATGGCTGCAAACTCAATTATCGTTTAGCGCCTTGCGAATTCGCTGCAAGACGCTCTCGATATCATTCAAGACCTCATCGTTGCTAAATCGGATGACGCGATAGCCGCGTTCTATTTCCAGGAGCTGAGTGCGTTCCAGGTCATAAGCCTTTTGCTGCTGATGGATGGGACCATCAACTTCGATGACCAATCCCGCCTTGGCGCAAAAGAAATCGACGATAAAGCGCCCCACCGGATGCTGGCGGCGGAAATGCCAGCCATCCAGTTGGTCGCCG
>CAZDCN010000456.1:0-2974 GCA_964503945.1 uncultured Caldilineales bacterium | reverse complement strand
CAAAATCGTCATGGATGCGAAATATCATGAGATTTTGGGCGTGCACATGGTGGGGCCCGAGGTCACCGAGTTGCTGCCCGAACTGAGCCTGGCCCGGATGCTGGAGCTGACGCCCGAGGAGATCGGGCGCAACGTCCACGCCCATCCCTCCCTTTCCGAAACCATCATGGAAGCGGCCCACGCGGCCCTGGGCCACGCCATTCACATCTGAGGCCCGAGGAATCTCGACGAATCTCAATTGAATCTCAAAGCATCCTTTGAAGCACATACTCCCCAACAAACTCCCAACCTCTACTAAACACTGAATACTGAATCCCGGATCATGAACCCCATCCCTGTCATCCATTTTGGATTGGGCCCCATCGGCCAACAGATTGGCCGCACGGTGGCCAACGAACCGCGCGCGGTCTCCGTGGGCGCGGTGGACATCAATCCCGCCCTGCAAGAGCTCACCTTGAACCAGGTCTGCGACGCGGACCTGCCCGAACTTTCCATCGTCCCTTCGCTGGCTCAGGTGCAAGCGCCCGCGGGCGCGGTGCTGCTGCAGGCCACCGTCTCCAAGTTGACCCAGGCCCGGGATCAACTCATGGAGGCCATCGCCCGCGGCTATCATGTGGTCTCCACCTGCGAGGAGCTGGTGTGGCCCTGGGAGGATCATCCCGATCTGGCCCGGGAGCTGGACGAGGCCGCGAAGAAAGCGGGGGTCACCCTCCTGGGCGTGGGCATCAACCCCGGCATGGTCATGGACACCCTGCCCGTGTTGATCAGCCGCATCGCCAGCGGCATCGAAACCGTGCATGTGGGCCGCTACGTGGACGTGCTGGAGCGCCGCATCCCCTTGCAGGAGAAAAACGGCCTGGGCCAGGACCCCGCCTGGGTGCAGGAACAGCTCGATAAAGGCGCCATCGGCCATGTGGGCTTGCGGGATAGCATCTTCATGCTGGCCGCGGGCCTGGGCTGGGAGCTGGACGCGGTCGCGGTGGAAAGCAAGCCCATCGTGGCCCAGGAGGCCATCGAAGCGGGCGTGGGTTGGATTGAGCCGGGCCAGTGCGCGGGCGTGCGCCAGGACGCGCAAGGCATCATCGCCGGGGAGCCCCGCATCACCATGACGCTGGTCATGGAGGCCGGGGTGGAGGGCGGCAGCCGGGATGAGCTCTTCATCACCGGCGACCAGACCCTGCACATGAAGCTCACGGGCGTCCACGGCGACAAGGCCACCGCGGACATCGTGGTCAACCAGGCGTTGCGCGTTCCGGGCATGCCTCCGGGCCTGCAAACCATGCTCTCCGCGCCCCTGCTTCCTGCCTAAAGTGGGACGCGGATGAACGCGGAAAAACACGGATAATTAAAAATCTGTGTCCGAAGGCCGTGTCAATCCGCGTCCTCATTTCCATTGGCGCCGGCGAGCGGTCCCCTCGCCCCTTCGCCCACACGCCCACACGCTCACACGCTCATACACTCACACGCCTTCCATGACCGACACCCACACCCTCCCCATCGAACTCGATCCCAATCCCCCCAAACACGACTGGAGCAAGCCGCAGCTGACCCGCGGGCGCCGACCCGACTGGCTGCGCGTCACCGCGCCCCACGGCGAGACATTCTTTCAGGTGAATCACCTCATCCGCGAGGAGCGTCTGAACACGGTCTGCGAGGAGGCGGGCTGCCCCAATCTCGGCGAATGCTGGGGCCGGGGCACGGCCACCTTCCTCCTCCTGGGCGACACCTGCACCCGCTCCTGCGGCTTCTGCAAGATCAAGGTGGGGCGGCCCGAAAAGGTGGACATCCTCGAACCCATCCGCGTCGCCCGCACCGTGCAGCAGATGAACCTGCGCCACGCGGTGCTGACCTCGGTCAATCGCGACGAACTGCCCGATGGCGGCGCGTTCATCTTCGCGGCCACCATCCGCAAAATCCGCGAGTTCCTCCCCGGCTGCACCATCGAGGTCCTCATTCCCGATTTTCAGGGTGATGAGCAGGCGCTGTGGACGGTGATGCGGGAGAAGCCTGAGATTTTGAACCACAATGTGGAGACCGTGCCCCGCCTCTACCGCCGGGTGCGGCCCCAGGCCAAATACCGCCGCTCGTTGGAGGTGCTGCGCAAGGCCAAGGCGATGGACCCGCAGACCTTGACCAAATCGGGCCTGATGGTGGGCCTGGGCGAGCGTTGGGAGGAAGTCATCCAGGTGATGGAGGACCTGCGCGAAGCGGGCGTGGATATCGTCACCATCGGGCAATATCTGCAACCCACCCGCTATCACCTCCCCATCGAACGTTACTGGCATCCCGACGAGTTCAAGGAGCTGCGCCGCATCGGCGAGGAGATCGGCTTCCGCTGGGTGGAATCGGGCCCGCTGGTGCGCTCCTCCTATCACGCCGACGGCCAGGCCCGCCTCATCGCGCGCGACGATCTCGCCGTTCCCGCATCGGCTTGACAATGGAAGGAAAATCGGGTAAGATGCCGCCCGTTGAACATGATGACCTCCTGAGCCGACGTCATCCTCGCCAAAGGGTGGCGTCAAAAAGGGCGGATGAACCTGCATGATCGTGCGGGCGAAGTCCGCTCTTTTTTTGTTAGGAAAATAAAACCATGTCCGACTATCAAATGCTCGCCCAACAACTCGCTCCCGACATCATCGCCTGGCGTCGGGATTTCCATCAGCATCCCGAACTGGGCTTCCAGGAATTTCGCACCGCGGCCATCGTGGCCGAACATCTGCAATCCCTGGGGTTGGAGGTGACCACAGGCGTGGGCAAGACGGGCGTGGTCGGGGTTCTCGAAGGCGCGGGGCCCGGCCCGACTGTGCTGCTGCGCTTCGACATGGACGCGCTGCCCATCACCGAAGCCACGGGCCTGCCCTGGACCAGCCAGCATCCGGGGGTGATGCACGCGTGTGGGCATGATGGTCACACCGCCATCGGCATGGGCGTGGCCGAACTCCTGGCGCAGACGCGCGATCAATGGCCCGGCGTG
>CAZDCN010000455.1:0-2979 GCA_964503945.1 uncultured Caldilineales bacterium | reverse complement strand
ACCAGCGCGCTCAGATGCATGAGGACGGCTTCATTGTCGGGCTGTAGAGACAAGACTTCTTTGTACATGCGGATCGCGCCTTGTATGTCTCCAGCCGCGGCCGCTACATTGGCTTGTTTCGTGAGATTGATGAGTTCGAGTTCGTCCATGGCGTTAAATTGTCCATTGAAGGCGTTCCATAAGGGATTGATGGAAATAATCCCGTGCGCCAAAGCGGATAAAGTGGGCCTGGTTGGGGCTCGCGGCCACGATGACACGGTCTCCATCCTGAAGATCGACATAAAATTGGCCGTCGGTGGTGAGAATGGCTCTGTGATCGGTGCGAACCCGCATGCTGATGACGGCCTCGGCCTGAAGAATGAGGGGACGGGCGAGACTGAGGTGAGGCGCGATGGGCACGATGGTGAGATTGTTCAGTTCTGGGGAGAGGATGGGACCGCCCGCGGCTAATGCGTAGGCTGTGGACCCCGTGGGGGTGCTGACAATAACGCCATCGGCCACGTAGGTGGTGAGGTAGATGTCGTTGACCTCGGTGGTGACGCGCACGACCCGGGCCACGCCGCCGCGGCTTACCACCACCTCATTCAGGGCGTCGAGATCGCCATGCACTTGTTGCCCGTCTCGGCGCACCTCTACTCGCAGCATCAGGCGCTTTTCCACCCAATAATCGCCGTGGAGGATGCGTTTCAAGGCCCAGCGCCACTGGTCGGGCTGGATTTCAGAGAGAAAGCCCAGCCGACCGAGGTTTATCCCCAGCATGGGCAGGGCGTGAGGCGCGGCCAATCGGGCTGTGCGCAGCAAGGTCCCATCGCCGCCCAGAGCGATGAGCGTATCGAGCTCGCTCAAGGGCGCGTCATTCTCCTGCGCGGTCCAACTGGACCCGAGCCACGTTTTAACGCCGTGGGCCTGAAGCCATTCCAGAATCTCCCCGCCCAGGGTCTCGGAGACGGGAATTTTGGGGTGAGTGAGGATGCCGATATACATTTTGTTGGGTTGGGCGAGGGGAAAGATGTGGGCTATGAGGTGACGGCGGGGGACGGCGGGGGAAAGGGTGAGGAGCGACGAGATTTCACCGATTCCATGCCGATCAATCTGACCTCCGACTCATTCAATGGGCTGGTGTGCAAGATCGGTGAATTGCGTGTAGTTTTGATCGAAGAAAAGGGAGACAGCGCCTACGGGCCCATGACGATGTTTGGCCACAATGATCTGGGTAATGTTGCTGTTCTCAGCCTCTTCCTGGTTTTTGCCCTCGCGATAGATGAACAGGACCACGTCGGCATCCTGTTCGATGCTGCCGCTTTCACGCAGATCGCTGAGCTGAGGGCGCTTGTCCGCCCGGCTTTCCACCTGTCGACTGAGCTGGGAGAGCGCGATAAGAGGCACTTTGAGCTCGCGGGCGAGTTGTTTCATGGAGCGGGAAATGTAGCTGATCTCCTGGACGCGGTTTTCGGTGCGTTTTCCGGTGTGCATGAGCTGCATGTAATCCACGATCAGCAGATCCATGCCATGTTCCGCGTAGAGACGTCGGGCCTTGGTGCGCAAGTCGAAGGGGGTGAGCGCGGCCGTGTCATCGATGTAGATGGGGCAGCTTTTCAAGATCTCGGCGGCCTGCATGAGCTTCGCCCAGGCCTCCTCACCGTAGATTTTGCCCTGACGCAGATTGTGGGAGTTGATGTGGGCCTCCTGAGAGAGCAATCGCTGCACCAACTGTTCCCGGCTCATTTCCAGACTGAAGATGCCCACCCGCATACGATGATGTTTGGCGGCATTCAGGGCTACGTTGAGGGCGAAGCTGGTTTTGCCCATGCCGGGCCGGGCGGCTAAGATGATCAGGTCCGATTTTTGAAACCCGCCCAACATTTTGTCCAGATCCTTGAAGCCCGAGGGCACGCCCAACACGTCTTCGCCTCGCTCCGCCAGCGTGCGGATATCTTCGATCACCGCGGGCATGACGTCCTGGATGGCGACGATATCCTGGTCGAGACGGCGTTCGGCAATGGCGAAGATGAGCTGCTCGGCTTCGTCGACGACGTCCTTCACCTCCTGGGAATCGTCATAGGCCTTACGGGCAATATCTGCGGCCGCGGAAATAAGCTGACGCAGTGTGGCTTTTTCCTGGACGATTTGAGCATACTGGTAGGCGTTGATGGCTGTAGGCACCGCGTTGACCAGCGAAGCGATGTAGCTCCGACCGCCCACATCATCCAATTTGTTCCGGCGCTCCAGCTCCTCCACGACCGTCACGAAATCGATGGGTTCGCCCTGGTCGAAAAGTTTTCGGATAACGTCGAAAATCTCTCCGTGACGGGAGAGATAGAAATCCGCGGGCTCGACCACATTGGCCACATGCGTGATCACATCGGGGTCGATAAGGAGGGAGCCGAGCAGGGCCTCCTCTGCTTCGATACTCTTGGGGATATCTTTATCCGGGCCGGCGCTCATGTTTTCTTATCTGGTGACTGCAACGGAGTTAAAAAGAGACGCCTGAATTGTCAGACGTCATGGATAAAAAGTGTTTTGGTTTTCCATGTATGTGAAGGGAATAGGGGGCGAGCTCAATCCGCACCGAGATCGTCGAGGTCGAGTCCCTCGATGAAATCGGCGAAGGCGCCCAAATCATCTTCTTCTGGCTCCTCTTCACTTTGTTCCAACGCCGAATTTGCATCGATGATGACATTCGGTGCAATCCCCTCATCGGGCACGCGGCCCGCTTCTTCCATCACCTCTTCTGCCACGTAGATGGGCACTTCCGCGCGTACGGCCAGGGCCAGCGCATCACTGGGACGAGAGTCGATGCGCACCTCCTCTTCATCTAATTCCAGAACGATCTCGGCATAGAAAATGTCGTTCTTCAATTCCGTCACCACCACATATTCCACAATCGCCCCGAGGGTTTTGATGGTATTGAACAACAGGTCGTGGGTGAGGGGACGATCCACATGGATGCCCTGCAGACGCAAGGTGATAGCGTCAGCT
>CAZDCN010000454.1:0-2985 GCA_964503945.1 uncultured Caldilineales bacterium | reverse complement strand
CACCCCGCCTTCCTGTTCAAAGGCGCGGCCGTCAGCTACGCCCGCTTCCAGCGGGAAAGCGACGCCTTCGCCGCGGCCCTGGCCGATCTGGACGTGCAGCCGGGCGACCGGGTGGCACTGCTCATCCCCAACGCCCCCCAGTTCTTCATCGCCCAGTTCGGCGCCTGGAAGGCGGGCGCCATCGTCACCCCCCTCAACCCCCTCTACACCGAGCGGGAGCTGAAACACGCGCTGGACTACACCGGCGCCCAAACTGCGGTGGTCCTCACTCCCTTCTACACCAAGCTCAAGGCCCTGCAGCCCGACACCGCGGTGCAGCGGGTCATCGCCACCAACATCAAGGAATACCTGCCCGGCTTGCTGCGGGTGCTCTTCACCCTGCTCAAGGAGAAGAAGGAGGGGCATCGCATCACACTGGAGCCGGGCGACGCCTGGATGCAGGACCTGATCCGGGCGCATCAGGACGCGCCCCGGCCCGATGTGACCGTGAAGCCCGAAGACCCGGCCCTGCTCATGTTCACCGGCGGCACCACGGGCCTGCCCAAGGCCGCGGTGGCCCCGCATCAGGGCCTGGTCATGTCGGGGATGCAGTTCAAGGCCTGGTTTGGGGACTTGCTGGAGGATGGGAAAGACGCGCTCCTGGCCCTCATGCCCCTGTTTCACACCTACGGCCAATCGGGCGTGGCCACCACCGGCTTTCTGGGCCGCCATCCCCTGGCCCTGGTCCCCAACCCCCGCGACATGGACGACGTGCTGGCCACCATCCGCAAGACCCGGCCCGCATTCCTGCCCGGCGTGCCCACCCTCTTCATCGGCATGATGCAGCACCCCGATGTGCAGGCGGGCAAGGCCGATCTCAGCAGCCTCAAGCTCAGCATCGCCGGGGCCGCGCCCCTGCTCTACGAGACCAAACAGCGCTTCGAGAAGCTCACCGGCGGCCATCTCGTCGAGGGCTACGCGCTGACCGAATCCACCATGGCCACGGTGATGACGCCCGTCTACGGCCCCTACAAGCCGGGCGCGGTGGGCCTGCCCCTGCCCGATGTGGAAATCCGCATCGCCGACATCGAGACCGGAGAAACCCTGCCCCTGGGCGAAACGGGCGAGATCCTCATGCACGCGCCCCAGCTCATGGCGGGCTACTGGCATCGCCCCGAAGAGACCGCGCAGACCATCCGCGAGATGGACGGCAAACGCTGGCTCTTCACCGGCGACATCGGCTTCCTGGACGAGGATGGCTACCTGCACATCATCGACCGCAAGAAGGACGTGATCAAGCCCGGCGGCTTCCAGGTGTGGCCGCGCGAGGTGGAGGAGGTCATCGCCAGCCATCCTGCGGTGGGCGAGGTGGGCGTCATCGGCGTCCCCGACGACTACCAGGGCGAGGCGGTGAAGGCCTTCGTGGTGCTGGAGCCGGGCCAGACCCTGACCGCGGAGGAGCTGCGGGCCTGGTGCAAGGGCCAGTTGGCCGCGTACAAAGTCCCCCGCCAGGTGGCATTCGTCAGCGACCTGCCCAAGAGCACGGTGGGCAAAGTGCTGCGGCGGGAGTTGAGAAAGTAGATATTGGATACTGGATATTGGATATTTCGATGACGAGCTTGTCAATCGCTAATACCCAATATCCTGACAGGGAGAATGCAAGATGAACAATACACATCTCAACCACGCGCCCTTCGCGCCCATCGACACGACCTGGCTGCACATGAGCTTCATGCCCGGCAACACCATGGTGGGCGGCCTGGCCCTGTTGGACGCGCCCATCACGCTGGAGGAGCTGAAGGCCTTGGCTCAGGCCCGGCTGCTGCGCTTCCCTCGCTTCCGGCGGCGGCCCATCCAACCTCTGCCCTGGCCCGCCTGGCCCCTGTGGGAGACCGACCCCAACTTCCATCTCGACCGCCACGTCCACGCCCTGACCCTCGACGACCTCGATGATCCCGAAGCCCTGCGCCGGGCCTTCCAGGGCTTGATGAGCGAGCCCCTGCCCGCAGACCGGCCCCTGTGGTCGCTGCATCTGCTGGGGGATGGAGCGGGCGGTCGGGCCGTGGTGTTGCGCTTCGAGCACGCGCTGGCCGACGGCTCCGCCATGATGCAGGTGCTGGCGGCCCTGACCGACGCCTCGCCCGAGACCGTGTGGCGGGAGCCCGCGCCCGAACCCCTGGCAAGCCCCATCCTGGCCGGGGTGGCGGCCGGGTACGGCGCGGCGGACCTGGCGACCGACCTGGCCCGCCGCAGCCTCGATCTGGCCCGCCGTCCTCGCCGCGCCCTGGGCTGGGGCGTCCTGGCGACGCGCGCCCTGGGCAAGCTGCTCTTCATCCCGCCCGACCCGGAGAGCATCCTGCGCGGGCGCACCGACCCGGCCAACCGCGTGGCCTGGTCCGACCCCATCCCCCTGGCCGACATCAAGGCCGTGGGCAAGGCCCTGGCCGCCACGGTGAACGACGTGTTGCTCAGCGCCATGAGCGGCGGCTTTCGGGCCTATCTCCTGGCCCGGGGCGAGAACCCCGACCGGGTGAGCCTGCGCAGCCTGGTGCCGGTGGATTTGCGCGGGGGCGCGGATGCGTCGGGCCTGGGCAATCGCTTCGGCCTGGTCTTCCTCACCCTGCCCGTGGACGTGGCCGATCCGGCCCAGCGGCTGCGCCTGCTGCACCAGCGCATGGACGCGATCAAGCGCACGCCCGAGGCCTGGGTGTCGTATGGCGTGCTGAATGGGCTGGGGCTGGTTCCCCGCGCGGTGGAGAAAGCGGGCGTCCGTTTCTTCTGCACCAAGGCCACGGCCACCATGACCAACGTGCGCGGGCCGGCGCAGCCCCGTTTTATGGCGGGCCGCCGCATCGAGCGGGCGCTCTTCGCCGTGCCCCATCCCGGCGACCTGGCCATCGGCATGAGCATTTTTAGCTATGCGGGCCAGGTGAGCGTGACCCTGAACACCGCGGCCGCGGTCATCCCCGCGCCCCAGGACATCATCGCCGGGTTCCAGGCGGATTT
>CAZDCN010000453.1:2030-2988 GCA_964503945.1 uncultured Caldilineales bacterium | reverse complement strand
GCTATCCGACCTCCGACCTCAGAACAATTCCCCTTCCATGCCCAGCCAGGGCGGGGGCTCTTCCGCGGCTCGCGGGGGCGCGGATGGCACCCGGCGTTTAGGGCAGGCGTCCTCATCGCCCGCGAGCCAGCGTTGCGCGGTCTCGGGCAGGTCGGCCAGGGGAGCCTTGCACAGGGTGACGTCGGGCAAGGATTCCAGGAACAGGCGGCCATAGCGCTTACTCAGCAGACGCTTGTCCAACAGCACGGCGACGCCCCGGTCGCTGGTGGAGCGGATGAGCCGCCCGAAGCCCTGGCGCAGGTTGAGGATGGCCTCGGGCACGGAAAACTGATAGAAGGGGGAGTCGAAGGTCTCGGAGCGGGCGGAGACGATGGGGTCGTTGGGCACGGCGAAGGGCAGTTTGGCGATGACCAGCGCGCTCAGGGCCTCGCCCTGCACATCCACGCCCTCCCAAAAACTGCGGGTGCCCAGGATCACCGCCCGGTCGGTCTCCCGAAACGCGGCCAGAATCTGCTGACGGGAGCCCCCCTCGCCCTGGACAAACAGGGTGTAGCCCGCCTCGTCCAGCAGGGGGCGCAGGGTCTCGGCCGTGGCCTTCACCTGGGCGTAGGAGGTGAACAAGGCCATGAGCCGTCCCCCAGTGGCGAGGGCGAGGTGGAGGATGGCTTGCTCCACCTTCTGCTGATAATCGGGCTTGTTGGGCTCGGGCATGTCGGTGGGGATGAACACCAGCGCGTTTTTCTTGTAGTCGAAGGGACTGGGTAGCGCCAGCTCCTCCACCTCGAACGCGTTGAGCCGATTTCGGATGTAGTCGAAGCTGTTGGCCGTGCGCAGGGTGGCCGAGGTCAGCACCACCGTGTCCTTCTTGAGAAAGATGTTTTCCTCGATGATGCGGCCCACATGCAGGGGCGCCCGGTTCAACGTGATGCTGCCGTTAAACTTCGACCGCCGCACCCAG
>CAZDCN010000453.1:0-2020 GCA_964503945.1 uncultured Caldilineales bacterium | reverse complement strand
GGCCATGCTCTCCCACAGCGCGGTCAACTCCGCCTCCAACTCCTCCCGATTCTCGATGGGATAGTTGCCCAGGTCCCCCAGCGCCTTGATGAGGTGGTCCAGGTCGCTGACAAGACTCTTGAGGGCGAATTCGAGATTATCCCAGATGATCTCCACATCCACCCAGGCGGGCTGCACCCGCACGCTCTTGGTCACCCGCAGGCGCAGGTCATAGATGGCGCTGTCGTATTGCCGCCCGAAATGCTGCATCAAGAAGCGGTCCAGCGCATCCATGTACTCGGCCATGTTCATGTCCAGCGCGGGGATGGCCGCGGCCAGACGGCGGGCGTAGTCAACGATCGTATCTCCCTTGTCCGAAGCGACGCCCGCGCGGCGCACCGCGGTGATCACGTCGGCCAGCAGGCCCGCGGTGGGGGTCTCGCCGCCCGCAGGGGCCAGCTCTCGCAGCTTGGTGACGAAGGACGCGTGGTCCACGCTGACCGTCAGCGCGCTGGTGGCGGCGGCCTCCAGATGATGGGCCTCGTCCACGATGAGGTGCTGGTAGTCGGGCAGGACGCCGCCCTCGGTGGCGATGTCGGAGAGCAGCAGGGCGTGGTTGACGATGATGAGGTGCGCGGCCTCGGCCCGGTTGCGGGCCTTGTAGAAATAGCAGGGTTGGGGCGACTCCAACCCGCATTGGGAGGAGAAGCAGGTGTGGGGATCGGAACAGACCCGCTGCCACACGGCCCGCTCCGCAGCGTTGACCAGGGTGAGCTCGCTGACGTCGCCCGTCTCGGTCGTGGGCAGCCATAGGAGGATGCGGGCCAGCACGCTCACCTCCACCGGGGTGAGATCGGGCCGGGCCAGGAGTTTTTGCAGGCGGCGGGGACAGAGGTAGTTGCTCCGGCCCTTCATCACCGTGGCCTTGAAATCGAAGGGCAGCAGGGTGAGCAGATCGGGCAGGTCTTTGTGGTAGAGCTGGTCTTGCAAGTTGATGGTGTTGCTGCTGACAACCACCCGCTGGCCCGTGTTCACGGCCCAGGCCAATGCGGGGATGAGATAAGCCAGGGATTTGCCCGTGCCCGTGCCCGCCTCGATGAGGAGATGCCTGCCCCGGTTGAACGCGTCGGCCACGGCCCGCAGCATGGCCACTTGCGGCTCCCGATATTCGTAATGATCGAAATAGGCGTCGAAGGGGCCGCCCGGCTCCAGCAGCGCGGCCAGTGCGTCCACATCCAACGGCCGGGGATGCTCCACCGGCTCCAGGGGCTGCTCCCGGCGGAAGAGGGGCCCCTGGTCCAGCGCGGTCTTCTGCACCTGACGTTTTCCCAGCCCCCGCCGGGCCTGCTCCCGCAGCGCATCCTCGAACACGATGGTCAGGGGCCAGTCCGCGGTCTGCCCCATGCGTACAATCTGCTCCAAGGTCTTGGCGGGGACCTCCAGCAGCTTGCGGCGCATGGCCTCGAAGATGTGCATGGAGGCCTCGGCGTCGTCATAGGCCCGATGCGCGTTCTCCAGACTCACGCCCAGGTGCTCGGCGATGCGCCCCAGCTTGTAGCTGGAAAGCCCGGGCAGGGTGATGAGGGCCAGCTCAAAGGTGTCGAGGAGGGGGTTGTAGTTGTAGAGGCCGTTGGCCCGCATGAAGTTGATATCGAAGCCGATGTTATGCCCCACGATGGGCGCATCCCCCACGAACGCGCGGAACTCGGACGCGACCCGACTTAGAGGCGGGGCCGCGTCCGCCTCGGCCTGGCTGATGCCCGTCATCTGCTGGATGGCGGGAGGGATGCGGCGGCCGGGGTTGACCACCTGGCTGAATTGGTCGAGGATCTCGCCATCGCGGAAGCGCACCGCGCCCAGTTCGAGGATGGCGTCTTTTTCGGGGTTAAGGCCTGTGGTTTCCAGGTCCAGGGCGACGTAGATTCGGGACATAGTGGGCGTGTGAGCGTGTGAGCGTGGGGGCGTGTGAGCGTGAGAGGGTGTGAGGATATGGACAGGGTTGGGAGCGCTTGAGACCTCGGAGGTCTGGCAGACCTCCGAG
>CAZDCN010000452.1:0-2993 GCA_964503945.1 uncultured Caldilineales bacterium | reverse complement strand
TCTACGTCATCTACACCTCCGGCTCCACGGGCCGTCCCAAGGGCGTCATGCTGGCCCATCGCAGCCTGGTGAATTCCTACAAAGGCTGGGAAGAGGCCTACGGCCTGTTGGATGAGGCCCGCAGCCACTTGCAAATGGCCAGCTTTTCCTTCGACGTCTTCTCCGGCGATTTGGTGAGAGCGTTACTCTCTGGCGGAAAACTCGTCCTCGTCCCCCGCGACTATCTCCTCTCCCCCGCCGACCTCTATCGGCTCATGGTGGACGAGAAGGTGGACATCGCCGAATTCGTGCCCGCGGTGCTGCGCAATCTCGTGGGCTGGCTGGAGAAAAACGGCGGGGACCTGGCCTTCATGCGCGTGCTCATCTGCGCCTCCGATAGCTGGTATGCAGGGGAATATCGGGAATTTCTGCGCTATTGCGGGCCGCAAACCCGCCTCATCAACTCCTTCGGGCTCACCGAAGCCGCGGTGGACAGCGCGTACTTCGAGAGCGAGAGCCTGGAGCTGGCCAGCGACCAGGTGGTGCCCATCGGCAAGCCCTTCCCCAACAACCGCATCTACATCCTGGACGACGCCCACAACCTCGTGCCCGTGGGCGTCAAGGGCGAGCTCTACGTGGCCGGGCTGGGCCTGGCCCGAGGCTATCTCCACCGCCCCGACCTCACCGCCGAACGCTTCCTCCCCGACCCCTTCGCTCCTGAACTCCCTCCCCTGCAAGGGAGCGGAGCGACCGTCGGGGGAGGGCCGGGGTGGGGGCGCATGTACAAAACCGGCGACCTGGCCCGCTGGCTGCCCTCCGGCGACATCGAATTCATTGGCCGCAAGGACTACCAGGTCAAGGTGCGGGGCTTCCGCATCGAACCGGGCGAGGTGGAGGCCGTCCTCAGCCAGCATCCCCTGGTGAAACTCTGCGCGGTGGACGCCCGTCAGGCGCCGGGGCGAGGCAAGGAGCTGGTGGCCTGGCTCGTCCCTGTCGGGGCCGACATCCCCACGCCCGCGGAGCTGCGCCGCTTCATGCAGGAGCGCCTGCCCGATTACATGGTCCCCAGCCACTTCGTCGTGGTGGAGACCATGCCCCTCACGCCCAACGGCAAGATCAACCGCCGCGCCCTGCCCGAGCCCGACTGGACCCACCGGGTCTCCGAAACCGAATTCATCCCGCCCCGCACCCCCGTGGAGGAGATCCTGGCGGGCGTCTGGATGGAGGTCCTGCGGCTGGAGCAGGTCAGCGTGCTGGACAATTTCTTCGAGCTGGGCGGACACTCTCTGCTGGCCACGCAGCTTGTTTCCCGCATGGAGGAGGCCTTCGACATCGACGTACCCCTGCGCGTGGTCTTCGAAAGCCCCACCATCGCCGCCCAGGCCGAATTCATCGAGATCGAACAGCGGGCCGCGGCCGGCCTGCGCCCGCCCCCCATCGAGCCCCTGCCCCGCTCGGGCGACGACCGCTTCCCCCTCTCCTTCGCCCAGCAGCGCCTCTGGTTCCTGGACCAGCTTCAGCCCAACAGCCCCTTCTACAACATCCCCGAGTCGGTGCGGATCACCGGGCCGCTGGACGTGGACGCGCTCATCCGCGCCTTCCGCCACGTGGTGCAGCGCCACGAAAGCCTGCGCACCATCTTCGAGCAGGTGGATGGCGAACCCGTCCAGCACATCCTCCCCGACCTGCACATCCCCATCCCTCTCATCGACCTCACCACCCTGAGCGAAGCCGAGCGGGAGGCTGAAGTGCGCCGCCTGGCCTATGAAGAGGCCCAAACGCCCTTCGACCTGGCCCGCGGGCCCCTGCTGCGGGTCAAGCTCCTGCGCCTGGCCCAGCGGGAGCATGTCATCCTCTTCACCCTGCACCACATCATCTCCGACAACTGGTCCTCCAACATCCTCATCACCGAGGTGGCGGCGCTCTACGACGCCTTCACCCAGGGCCGGGAGCCCCGCCTGCCCGAGCTGCCCATCCAGTACGCGGATTTCGCGGCCTGGCAGCGGAACTGGCTCCAGGGCGAGGTGTTGGAGCGCCAGCTCGACTTCTGGCGAAAGCAGCTCGCGGGCGCGCCGCCCCTGCTGGAGCTGCCCACCGACCGCCCCCGACCGCCCGTGCAGACCTTCCGCGGGGACTATCTCACCTTCCAACTGCCCGACCATGTCGGTCCGGCCCTGGCCGAGCTGGCCCGCCGCGAGGGCGCGACCCTGTTCATGACCCTGCTGGCCGCGTTCGACGTCCTCCTTTACCGCTATTCCCACCAGGATGACATCAGCGTGGGCGCGCCCATCTCGGGCCGCAACCAGCGGGCCACCGAAAACCTCATCGGCTTCTTTGTGAACACCCTGGTGCTGCGGGCCGACCTCGCTGGCGAGCCCAGTTTCCGGGAGCTGCTGGCCCGGGTGCGCAACGTGGCCCTGGACGCCTACGCCCATCAGGACGTGCCCTTCGAGATGGTGGTGGAAGCTGTCCAGCCCGAGCGCAGCCTCAGCCAGAGCCCCCTCTTCCAGGTCATGTTCACCCTGCAGAACGTGGCCAGCGAGGCCCAGGTGGTCTCCGACCTGCGCATCAAGCCCGTAGACGCGCACAGCGGCACAGCCAAATTCGATCTCACCCTGTTCATGCAGGAGCAGGATGGGCGGCTCAGCGGCGCGCTGGAGTTCAACACTGACCTCTTCGACCGGGAGACCATCCAGCGCATGGCCGGGCATTTCGCCCGTCTGCTGGAGGGCGTCGTCACCGATCCCGACCAGTCCATCGCCCGCCTGCCCCTGCTCACCGAAGCGGAACGCCAGACCCTGCTCTACGACTGGAACCGCACCGACGCGCCCATCCCCGCCCACCTCACCGCGCCCGACCTGTTCGAGGCCCAGGCCGCGGCCACGCCCGACGCGCCCGCGGTCCGCTTCCGGGACCAGACCCTGACCTTCGACGAGCTCAACCGGCGGGCTAACCAGCTCGCCCACCTCCTGCAGGAGAAGGGCGCGGGCCCCGACGACATCGTGGCCGTGCTC
>CAZDCN010000451.1:0-2996 GCA_964503945.1 uncultured Caldilineales bacterium | reverse complement strand
GTTGGCGTCGTTGGCGGAGACTTTCTCAGAGCCAGCGTTGGCCGAGCATTCAACCTCGTCATGCGTAATAACGTGATGCTCTTACGCAGTACGCAGTACGCATTACGCATTACGCAGTACGAAATTGACAGCCCGCCAGGTTGGACGGTTAGCTTCTTATTATACCACAAAACGCCCGATTAAGGTCCTTCTTGCACCAACCCCTGATAGGGATTTCGGCTGCCCTTGTAGCGAGGCCAGTCGGGAAGGATGTAGTTGATGGCGTAGGTGGGCGGCGGGGGCCAGAGCAGGTACACGTCGCTCCACCAGTGCCACGATTCGTAATTGTCGTCGTCGAAGCCCATGTCCACGTGCTTGCCCGCGATGTTGCCCGTGTCGCCGGCGATGGCAAAACCGTAACCGGGCACATAGAGCTTCTGTCCCATGTTGATGACCGAGGGATCCACGCCCACCACGCCCTTGCCCGCCTTATAGCCCAACCGGGTGCGCCCGTACCAGGGCAGGGAAGGGTCCGTGCCCGAACGGCTGGGGCTGTAGGAGGTGGTGTAAGCCCGGATCTTGCGCCAGTAGGTGATGGGACCGTCGGGAGTCATGGCCGTGCGGGGGACGATCTTGCGCCCGTAGAGGATGACCTTGCGCTCGGGCGCCTGTGCGATCCATTCATCCTCCAGCTCACGCGCCACCTCCTGGCCATCCTCATAGCGGATGCGATACCGACGCCGCAGCACGCCCGGCTTGCCCTCTTGCCCCACGCGCCGCGTGTCGATGAGCAGATCATCGTCGGGCTCCCACACGGTCTCGAAGGGCAGCAACTCCTCCTCATACGCCACCCGCTCCTGAATCCGGGTGATGCGAATGGTCATGCCCTCGTGAATCGGCGCATCCAGAGGCGGGTGCGCCCGATCCTGACCGGCGAGCAGGACGCCCTGCTCCCGCAGCGCATCCCCCACGGTTCGCTCGCGCGTCCGAGCTTCGATGGTTTGACCGTCCACCAGGATGGTGATGGGCGTAGCCCGGCGGATGAAGATGCGCGCGCCCGGTTCGATGGCCGCGTCCAATCCGGGCAGGACGACATCGCCCGGCTGCACCTGGATGTCGTGCTCGACCAGGGCCTGGGCCACGGTCTCGGCCCGGGTCCACAGGGTGCGGGTGACGCCCCCCTCCTCGATGACCTGCACAGGCGCGGCCCGAAGGATGGTCAGCGTCAGGGGCGCGGGAATCCGTTGCCAGGGACGGGCGGAGCGGCGATGTTCGGGAGGCCGCCATTGGACGGGGGGAAGGGCGTCCTCCTCGCGCACCTGGCGGTCGCCCAGCAACACCACATCGCCGGGCGAGAGGGCCAGGCTCACATCGCGCAACACGCCGGCGATGGTCTCCGATTGCGTCCACACCTCGCGCGAGCGGCCGTCGGCCAGCACCTGCACGGGCCGGGCCCGCAACAGCGTCACGCGTGCATCGGGCCCCCACGCTCCCTCCACCGTCAGACTATCCTCCGGGCGAAGGGCGTAGCCCAGATCGGCCAGCAACGCCTCGGGGCTTGAGGCGTGCGTCCACACCTGAACCGCCTCGCCGTTGACCCACAGCGTCACGGGGAACGCCGCGGCCCGCCATCGCCACAGCCCCAACAGAGCCGCTGCCAGCGCCGCCATCATGACGGCGATGATGACCCTCTGGCGCCGGTTCGATCCTGCTTTTGTCGACGAAACCGCAGGAAACGCGTGGGTCGTCTCCATTTAGTCCAACCCTGCTTCCTCGCGCAGCATGTAGAAATCGAGCTGGACGCTGCCATAGCGGCGGGAGTCCACCCGCTCCAGATTCATCAACTCGGGCTCCTCATATTCCCGCGGGTTGATCTGCACGATGACCTCGCCGTTGGGGGCCAGCAATTCGGGCCGGGCGTCGATCATCGTCAGCGCCTTCAGCCACAGGCCCTGATATTGAGGCGGGGCCACGTAGATGATGTCGAAGGGGCCGATGTTTTGGCGGCGGAGGAATTTGAACGCGTCGCCCCGCACCACATAGGCCCGCTCGGCCAGCTTCGTGTTTTGCAGATTGTGGCCGATGACTTTGAGCGCGGGGGGATAGCGCTCCACAAAGGTGACGCGTTCTGCGCCCCGGCTCAGGGCCTCGATCCCCACCGCGCCCGTGCCTCCGAACAGGTCGAGGACGCGCGCGCCTCGCACCCGGTCGCTGAGGATGCTGAACAGGGCCTCTTTGGCCCGGTCGGTGATGGGGCGCACCGCGTCGCCGGGGACGGATTCCAGTTTGCGGCCTTTGGCGCTGCCGGCAATGACTCGCATGGGATGACGATCTCACTCAGACCTGTTGGCGGACGGGCGTGATGTCGGCGGGGGGCCTGCCCGTGCGCAGAAAGGCCAGCAGCCGATCCTTGAAGAACAGCTTCCGGTCCCACAGGAACCAGAGCAGCAACCCCGCGCCGATGACGTCCAAAACGATGAGGATGGGCTCCTGGACGAGGATCTGGAGGTAGGCGTGGAGCATTTCGTTGGGGGAGCCCACATGTCGCCAGGGGTGCCATCCCCAGCCGCGCAGGGGCCACAAAAGCGTCTGGGTGAAGCCCCACATCCGGTCCTGGATGAGATGGGCGGAGAAGGCCAGCAGATAGGGCAGCCAGCGGCGTCCCCGGCCTGTGGCGAAGGCGAAACACCACACGCCTGCGTGGAGCAACAGGGTGTGGCCGAAGAACAGGGCGGCGTTGGCGTCGGGAAAGACGAACCAGGCCAGGGGTTTGTCCAACAGGTCGGGAGCCAGCACGGCCGCGGCCATGATGCGATAATCCGCATCTTGAAACAGGCCCGTGCGCCGTTGGATCAGGTTCAATCCGGCCCAGGTCCATTCGATATGTCCGGTGGGAAGCATGGCCCTATTATACTCGCAATCCTTTTTTGCGCTACAATAGCGATGGCGCTGCTTGATTCCCTGCTGCTTCGTAAATAAACGTTGGCGTCGTTGGCGGAGACCTTCTCAGAGGCAGC
>CAZDCN010000450.1:0-2999 GCA_964503945.1 uncultured Caldilineales bacterium | reverse complement strand
ATTTTCGTCATTATTGGCGTGCAAACGCTCATGAGACCTGCTTCGTAAATAGGCCACTGATAGGGAGAACCACAGATAGATGACGCAAATAGAGGAAACACCACATGACAGCACCCGTCCTCACCGAAACCCACGGCCCGGTCGGCCTCATCCGCATTCACCGGCCCGACCAGCTCAACGCCTTGAACAGCCAGGTCATCCGCGGGATTGTGGAAGCCGCGGAGGCCTTCGACGCGGACCCTGATATCCGCGTCATCGTGCTCGCGGGCAACGAGCGCGCCTTTGCCGCGGGCGCGGATATCCGCGAACTGGCGGAAAGCGACGCCATCCAACAGCTCACCGGCGACCGGTTCCACCTGTGGCGGCGTTTTCAGGCTATCTCCATCCCCATCATCGCCGCGGTTTCAGGCTGGTGCCTGGGCGGCGGCAATGAGCTGGCCATGATGTGCGACATGATCATCGCTTCGGAGACGGCCCGTTTCGGCCAGCCCGAGATCAACCTGGGCATCATGCCCGGCGCCGGGGGCACCCAGCGGCTCGTTCGGGCCGTGGGCAAAGCCGTGGCCATGGAGATGGCCTTGAACGGTCGCTTTCTCACCGCCTACGAAGCGCTGGATTACCATCTGGTCAACCGGGTGACGCCGGTGGAGGTCTATCTGGATGAGGCCATGAAGCTGGCCCAATCCATCGCGGCGCGGGCGCCCCTGTCGGTGCGGCTTATCAAGCAAGCCATCAACCAGGCTTTCGAGACGCCCCTTTCGCAAGGCCTATGGGAGGAGCGTCAGCTCTTTTATCTGCTTTTCGCCAGCGAAGACATGCGCGAAGGCATGGCCGCGTTTTTAGAAAAACGCAAGCCGGTCTGGAAAGGTCGGTGACATCATGCGCATCACGAAATCAGCGCCCTGCGCTGCCTGAAACGAAACGCCACACCCATCGCCATTCCATCGCCATTCCATCGCCATCCCAACGCCGAGGTTTTACCATGCCCAAAGCTTTTGCATCCACAGCCGACACGCAAACCCAGCCCGCCCAGGTCGTGGAGCTGGCCCCCAATGTGTATGGTTACATCAGCGATTATGATCCCAACACCGGCTTCATCGTGGGGCCCGAAGGCGTCCTGGCCATCGACTGCCGGGCCACGCCCCGAATGGCCCGGGAATGGCTGGCGGACATCCGCGCCATCACCGATAAGCCAGTCACCCACATCTTCCTCACCCACTATCATGCGGTGCGGGTCATGGGCCGGGCCGCATTCACCGACGCACACACGGTCATGGCCAGCCGCGGCACTTTGGACCTGATCCGAGAGCGGGGGCGGCAGGACTTCGAGTCGGAGGTGCGGCGCTTTCCCCGTCTGTTCGATGGGGTGGAGGAGGCGCCGGGCCTGACCTGGCCCAACGTCACCTTCGAGCGGGAGATGACCCTGTGGTGGGATCAGGAAATCCGGTTGGAGCATCTGGGGCCGGGCCACAGCAAGGGCGACAGCGTGGTTTGGCTGCCCGAACATCGGGTGTTGTTCAGCGGCGATCTCGTGGAGGAGCGCTGCGCGCTCTATTGCGGAGACGCTTATCTGCAAACCTGGCTGCAAACCCTGGACCGGGTGGAGTCGCTGAACGCCCGCGTGCTGGTGCCGGGCCGCGGCGCGGCCGTGATGGGCGAGGAAAACGTCCGGGAAGCCATCCGTCTGACTCGCGGCTTTCTGGAAGACCTCCTGCGCCTGACCCGCCAGGCCATGGACCAGGGCGGGGATTTGAAGGCCACCTTCGACCATGTGTACGCGCACATGACGCCCAAATATGGCGACTGGCCCATCTACGAACACTGCATTCCCTTCAATGTGAGCCGCTCCTACGATGAGCTCCAAGGCATCCAGCATCCTCGCATCTGGACGGCGGAGCGGGACATCGCCATGTGGCGGGCGCTGCAAGGATGAGGTGACGGATCGCCATGACCCCATCGCTGCGAGCGCTGCTGACCCACATCCTGGACTACGCCGGGTTGTTTCCCCCGGCCCGACTGCCCCTGGACCGGGCCATGGCCAACTACGCCCGCTACCGCACCGAGCCCGAGGCGTGGATGCTGGCCCGCTTCATCCTGCCCGCCCGGCGCATGTCCGAGCTGCGGCCGGAACAGATCGCCGACGGCCCGCCCTATGCGTTCTCGGCCCTGGGCCGCGGGGGCGGGGATGCCGACGCATTCCTGGCCGGGGCGGAGGCCGATGTTCGGGACATAAAGGCGTTTCGGGCCCGGCATCCCGGCCGGGTGCAGGTGGTCATGTATGAAACGCGCTGGCCCGAGACCCTCCTGGCCCGCGGCGACCCCGCCGCGCTGGCAAGCCTGATTGCGGCCCTGCGCCAGCGCCTGGGCGAGGCCATCCCCCTTTTCTTCGAGGTTCCGCAAGGCCCCCAATGGGACGCCTGGACGCCCCTGGCAGTGGAGGCCCTGGCCCGAGATGGCCGGGCCGGTTTCAAGCTGCGCTGTGGAGGCGTCGAGCCCACGATGTTCCCTTCGGTCGAACAAGTGGCGCACACCCTGCTGGCCTGCCGCGATGCTGGCGCGCCCCTGAAATGCACCGCGGGATTGCATCATCCGCTTCGGCATTTCCATGAGGGGATGCAAACCATGATGCACGGCTTTCTCAACATCTTTGGCGGCGGCGTGCTGGCCCATGTCCACGACCTGGATCAAAGCACTCTGGAATCTATTTTGGCTGAGGAATCCCCCGCGGCTTTTACATGGGATGAAGATGGCTTCGCCTGGCGCGGCTTGCGCGCCTCCGTGGCGGATATCCGCCGCCTGCGGGCCGAGGCCCTCTTCTCCTTCGGCAGTTGCAGCTTCGACGAACCCCGCGCCGACCTGCGGGCGCTGGGCCTGCTTCGTAAATAGACGTTTCACCTCCGGGAGGTGGAGGCGCACGTTCCGATGTTGGCGAACCAGATCGTTAGTCGAAAGATGGCAGGCCAAGCCCGTGTCCTCCTCCACCTCCCGGAGGTGTGAGT
>CAZDCN010000449.1:0-3003 GCA_964503945.1 uncultured Caldilineales bacterium | reverse complement strand
CCGCCCCTTGCAGTTGCTCACCAAGCTGGAAGACCGGCTTCTTTCCCGGTTCGGCGGCGGCCTCACCGTGGACCTGGCCCCGCCCGACCTGGAGCATCGCATCGCCATCCTCCACGCCAAGGCCTATGAAAAAGGCGTGGTCGTTCCCGAAGAGGTGATCCTCTTTATCGCGGAGCATTTTCCCAACAATGTGCGGGAGTTGCAGGGCGCGCTGAATCGGGTGACCGCGTACGCCCAACTCCATCACCAGCCCCTCACCTTATCCCTGGCCCAAAAAATCCTGGAGCCTCAGCAAATCCGCATGAGCAACAGCCCTGAGGATATTCTCGATGCCGTGGCCCAGGAGTTCAACATCACCGTCAGCGAATTGCGAGGCCCGCGACGCACGCGCCGCATATCCGTCCCCCGACAAGTCGCCATGTATCTGATGCGCGAACTCGCTCAACTCTCCTTCCCCCAAATCGGCGAGTTTCTGGGCGGTCGCGATCACACCACTGTCATGCATGGCGTCACCAAGGTTGAAAAGAACCTGCAATCCGATCCCTTGATCCGGGAAAAACTGGAGCGGATCCGGGCGCGGCTTAAGCAATAGGCGGCAACGCCGTCCAGTTGGCTTTCCTTCCGGTTCGTGATGGCATCGGAGGGCGTTTTTCCGCGCCCGCCTGTGGAAAAGTCAGGATTTTCTGGGGATAACTCGACGCACCTGTGGATAACTCTACCCTGGGCGGGCCATCGCCCGAAAGGCTGCCCAGACGCCATGAGCAGGGGTGCGGCGACAAGGATGAAAATGTGCAAGCCAATTTGGCGCGGGAGGCCAGATTCGTAATGCGTCATGCGTAATGCGTAAGGGCCTTACGTTTTACGGTTTACGCATGACGTTTTACGTCATCGGCAAAGTCGGCCAACGTTGCCGCCAAGACCCTTTGGCAACCATAACTAACTTTATTCTCAGAACAGGCTACTCCCCCGGCACGACCACCCTGGGCCAATGGATGCGGAAGGGGCGAGGGCGATGGAAGTCATAGCGGTGGACGCCGCTGCGCTGGCTGGCCGCATAGAGCGCGTCCCCGATCACGGGCGCGATGTCCAGAGAAACGACGTTGCGGGGCGCCGCGCCCTGGTCGAAACGCGCCCACGTCTCCCCGCCATCCTCGCTGCGAAAGACCCCCTCTTTGCTCCCCGCGTAGAGGACGCGGTCGTCCATGGGGTCCACAACCAGGTCGCGGATGGGGCCTTCGGGCAGGCCGTTGGTCAGACGCTGCCAATGCCCGCCGCCATCCTCGCTGCGCAGCAGCCCCTTGCCCCCGCACAGAAAGATGGTGTCGGGCGCGTGGGGGTGGATGACGATGCGGCCTTGATAACCGATGTCGATTTTCCCCATGCTACGCCAGGTCCATCCATCATCCTCACTCAACAGAACGCCGCCATCCCGATTGATCCAGATGCGTTGCGGGCGTTGGGGATCCACCGCGATGTCAAAGATATAGCTGAAATTGCCCGTATCCACGTAGCTCCAGGTTTCCCCCGCGGTCTCACTGCGGAAGAGGCCCTTGAGGGTCCCCGCGTAGACCATCCAGGGGCGGGCGGGGTCCACGGCCACGGAGAAGATCATGGTCTCGGTGAGACCCTGCTCCAGGCGTTCCCAGCGCTCGCCCCGGTCGTCGCTCTTATAGAGCCCACCGAAGGTGGCCATAAACAGCCGGGTCGGGCGCTGAGAGGACGCGGCCAACATCCACCACGCCTCCTCCGGCAGCCCCTCGCCCAAGGAAAGCCAGGAGCCTCCCCCATCATCGCTTCGATAGAAGCCATCGCCCCAGGCGTAGAGGGTGGAGGGCGTGTTGGGATCGATGATTGCCTGATGGATGGCTCGGGCATACAAGCCCTGTTGGCTGGGGCGCCAAATGAGCGGGTTTTGGCGATGAAGCTTGGGCCGCGGGCCCGCCGTTTCGGGATCGCTGCGGTAGATTCTGCGATAAAGCCCTCGCGACGCGCCCGCCCAAAACATGCGTTGCGGTTCCGCGATGATGGCCATGTCGTAGATCGGGCCCGGAGGCAGCCCGAAGGAATCATCCCGCCACTCGATTCCCGCCAGGGCGAAGACGCCCGCGTCCGTGGCGGCAAAAAGCCCGTAGGGGGAGCCGGTGGAGAAGAAGGGATCATGGGTCAACTTATACACGTTCTCAACCTGGACAGGCCAGGAGGCGACGGAATCCCAGTTCAAACCGTCATCGAAACTAAACGCCAGCTTGGGCGTGGTTCGGTTTCGATGTATGCCCACGTAAAGCTGCGGCGAGTCGCCTGGAGTCACTGCAAGGGCCTGAATGAGTTCTTCCCAGTAAGGATATGAGACGATGGCGAAGAGATTCGTCCATGAATCTCCCATATCCTCGCTACGAAACACCCCTTTTTTCGTGGCCACATAGAGCGCGGGCGAGGCGCGATCATTTTTGATCACCGTCACAATGGGGTGTCCGAAATGGGCGACAACCTCCCAATGGGCGCCGCCATCGTCGCTGCGATACAATCGACTGCCATCGTGGTCATTATCGCCCCACGCGTAAAGGATGACGCGCCCCGCAGCATCCTTGACCGCGGTCACATTCATGGGAGGCGATCTCAGTCCAAAGAAGGCGGTAAGCACAATGTCCCAGGTGACGCCGCCATCGACGCTTTTGGTGATGGTGTACGCGCCTGCCGCGTACACCGTATCCGCGTCCTCGGGATCCACCGCGACGCCCCAAACCTCGGCAAAGGGCAAATTGTCGCTGATGGAGCGCCAGTGCTCGCCCCGGTCGTCGCTGCGGAAAAGGCCGGCTGTCCGCGTTCCGGCATACATGACATCGGGATCGCCGGGCGCGAGGGCCAGGGCCAGGATTTCGCCGCCCTCGGGTCCCAACGCCCGCCAGCCCGGGCCAGACGGGCCCGGCCCGCCCGCGGCGGCCAACCCCGCCAGCAGCAGGGCCAGCAGGAAGGCCAGGAGGAGGGAGAGGAGGGGGCGTGGGT
>CAZDCN010000448.1:0-3005 GCA_964503945.1 uncultured Caldilineales bacterium | reverse complement strand
CGCAGACGAGGCTAACGTCTATTTACGAAGCAGGTATCATGAGCGTTTGCACGCCAATAAGGAATGAAAATAGGCAGCGTTGGCGGCAAGCGCGGGTGGCTTCTATCACACCTCCGGGAGGTGGAGACACGTTGTCTGAGACCAACGAACAAGGCTGCTGAACGAAAGCTCGCAAGCCAAGCCCGGCTCCATCTCCACCTCCCGGAGGTGAAACGGCTATTTACGGAACAAGCGCCACGGGCTGCCGCCCGCCGATACCGATGAAAATCTCACGCAAAGACACTAAAAACGCCAGGGTTTTCTTTGCCTCTTTTTCCCTTTGCGACTCTGCGTCTTTGCGTGAGATTAAGCTATTTTCAGAACAGCACCCGCCCACTTACTTTCTGAGGCCAGCCTACCGACAATAGCGCCACGCGGTTTCCGCCAGCACCGCGGCCAGGTCCGCCACCGACGCCAGGTCCACCCATTCCACCGCGCTGTGTAGACCTCCGCCCGTCGGACCGAGGATCACGGTCTCCATGCCCGCTTCCGAGAGTAGCGCTGCATCCGTCCAGTAGGCCTGCCCCACATGGGGGCGCGCCTCTCCCAACCGTTCACGCAAAACCCCATCCACTATCTGCACAATGGCTGCGTCCTCGTCCACCACGAAGGGCGCGCGGGCGATGAGGATGTCCATCGTCGCCTGGAAGGCGGGATCCTCGGCCCGAAGCTCGTCCAGAATGGCCTGGATTTCTGCGGTGACCTGGGGCTCGGTCTCGCCGGGGGCGGTGCGGCGTTCGATGTAAAGCGTGCAGCGGTCGGCATAGATGCTCATCTCCCGCCCGCCGCGGATGATGGGCGCATGCAAAGAGGGAGGACCGGTGAGGGGATGGCCGGGGCGTCGTCGCAACGCCTGTTCCAGCGCATCCAGCCGGGCCAGAAAACGCCCCATGCGCATGTTCGCGTCGATGCCATCCTGATAACGGCTGCCGTGGGCCGCGCGGCCCAAGGTTTCCACCTGATACCAGATCAACCCGCGATGGGCCCGACATAAACGCATGTCCGTGGGCTCGGTGACGATGGCCGCGTCCGCGCGCACCTGGCCTATCAGCGCTTCCGTGCCCATGCTCAAGTGCTCCTCATCCGCCACCGCGGTGATCAGGAGATCGCCTGCCAGCGTCACCCCGCCATCCACCAGGGCTTTGATGGCGGCCAGCATCGCGGCCAGGCTCCCCTTCATGTCCTGCGCGCCCCGCCCATACACCCGCCCTTCCCGCATCTCCGCGGCGAATGGATCGATGGCCATGCCCTCGACGCCCACCGTGTCCATGTGCGCATTCCACAGCAAAGAGCGTCCTCCCCCTGCACCGGACAAGACGCCCACCACATTCACCCGGCCAGGCGCTAATTCATCGACTCTCACATCCAGACCCAGATCATCCAGCGCCTCCGCCACATAGGCCCCGATTTCCGCCTCGCCCGCGCCCTCGGGCGAGAGAGAGGGATTGATGGAGTTGATGCGAATCAGATCGGTCAATGTCTGGACGAGATACGCCTCATCCACAGAAAACGTCGATGTCGTCATGGGGGCAATCTCCTTGGTGAAATAACGCAGCATCATCATAAACTAGCCGGGAGGGGAGGACCAAATGCTTCTCTCCTCCGCATTCATGGTAAACTTATCCCATGACCGCCATCACCCTCATTGCCACCACTGCTTTTGGCCTGGAAGGCGTCGTCAAGCGCGAGGTGAAAGCATTGGGCTTTGAGGATGTGCGGGTGAGCGAGGGGAGGGTGGCATTCAAGGCGGCGTTGGCCGACATTCCTCGGGCCAATCTATGGCTGCGCAGCGCCGACCGGGTGTTGGTTAAGCTGGGGGAATTTGAGGCCCGCACCTTCGACGATCTGTTCGAAGGGGTGCGATCGCTGTCCTGGGAGGATTGGATCCCGCCGGATGGGCGATTTCCCGTGCTGGGCAAGGGGGTCAAATCGCAACTGGGAAGCCACCGCGCCATTCAGGCCATCACCAAAAAGGCGGTGGTGGAGCGTCTGAAAACAGCGCACCAGGTGCAAATCCTGCCCGAGACCGGCCCGACCTACGTCATCCGCGTCTCCCTGCTTAAGGATGTGGCTCTGCTGACGCTGGACGCGTCGGGCGCAGGGCTGCACAAACGGGGCTATCGTCAGGAGAGGGGCGTCGCCCCCCTGCGCGAGACCCTGGCCGCGGCTCTGGTCCAGCTCAGCTTCTGGCGTCCCGACCGCCTGCTCATCGACCCCATGTGCGGCTCGGGTACGATTCTCATCGAGGCAGCCCTCATCGGGCGCAACATCGCGCCCGGTCTGCATCGAACCTTCGCGGCCGAAGCCTGGCCCGTCATTCCCGTCTCCGCCTGGCACCTGGCCCGAGAGGAGGCCCGCGCGGCTGTCCGCAAAAAGGCGGCTCTGCGCATCCACGGCTACGACATCGATCCGGCGATGGTCGCAGCGGCCCGGATCAACGCCCGCGCGGCGGGCGTGGGGCAAGATATCCTGTTTGAACAGAAAGACATTCGGGATCTGTGGATCGACCAACAATACGGCATCCTCATCTCCAACTTTCCCTACGGCGTCAAACTGGGCGACTATCGCGAACTCAACGACATCTACCTTTCGTTCAACAAGACCTTTCGTAAAAAGCGCGGGTGGTCTATCTACGTGCTCACCGCGGACAGGATGTTTCCGCGGTATTTCAAACGGGGTCGCCCCGACCGGGTGCGCAAGCTCTTCAACGCCAACATCCAGGTCAATTATTACCAATACTTCGGCGAGCGGCCGCCCAACGCCGCTGGTCAGTGACCGTCCAGGAGGCGTTTTTCGGGCTCCTGGTCAAGGCTCCAGGCGCGCGGTCACCGCGGGATGGTCCGATGGCCCGGCAGGATAGTAGCGAGCATCCAGCACCCGCCAGTCGGAGCTGATGAAGATGTGATCGATTTTCCTGTCGGGCCTCTGACCCCGGTCATCTTCCCAGTCGGGCCATTTTTGCGTCC
>CAZDCN010000447.1:0-3007 GCA_964503945.1 uncultured Caldilineales bacterium | reverse complement strand
GGTCATTGCTCAGGCGATTGCGGCCCGGTTTCGCGGCCTGGCTGGCCGTGGGAGGCTACGCGGGCGTGCGGCTGCTGGTAGATGCCTTTCGGGCGGAGCCTGTGGTCGTGGGGGATGGCTTTCGTCTGAGCCAGGTCATCGCCTGGATTATTTTACTGCTGGTGTTGCTGGTGTTCTATCAATTTGCGGGGCGGGAGGACGCGGGGAATCGGGAAGGGGCATAACAGATGCTTCAGGACGCCAATCGTCCCCAATATGCCATCAACTCCGCGTTGAGGATGGAGCCGCCCGCGGCCCCGCGGATGGTGTTGTGCCCCAGCAGCGAGAAGCGCCAATCCAGCAAATTGCAGGGTCGGATGCGCCCGACCACGGTGGCCATCCCCCGTCCGGCCATGCGGTCCAGCCGGGGTTGAGGGCGGTGCATGCCTTCCACCAGCACGACCGCGGGATCGGGCGCGCTGGGCAGGCCCAGTTCTTGGGGCAGCCGCCGATAGCTGCGGAAGGCGTCGATGATAGCCTCCCGCGTCGCGTCTCGCCCCAGCGCCACGGACACGGCCTCGGTGTGGCCGTCCAGCACGGGCACGCGGTGGCAATGCGCGGTGAGGGTCATCTCGGCAAACTGGAACCGGCCATCGAGGAAATTCCCCATGATCTTCCTGGGCTCGGTTTCCACCTTTTCCTCCTCGCCGTAGCTGTGGGGCACGATGTTGTCGATGAGGTCCATGCTGGGGATGCCGGGATAGCCCGCGCCCGACGCAGCCTGGAGGGTGGCCACAAACGCTTGCTTCACCCCAAAGGCCAGGTGGAGGGGGTGCAGCGCGCCCACGAGATGGGTGGTGGTGCAGTTGGCGTTGCATACGATAAAGCCATCCCACCCGCGGCGCTGCTGCTGGATGGGGATCATGTCCAGATGGTCGGGATTGACTTCGGTGATGACCAGGGGCACGTCCTCGGCCATGCGAAAGGCGGAGGCGTTGGAGAAGATGAAGTGCCCGCGGGAGGCGAAGAGGGGCTCCAGCGCGCGGGCCTGGGACGCGGGCAGGGCGGAGAAGAGGACGCGGGCGTCTGCACGGCCTTCATCGGCTTGGCGCACGGTGAGGTCGGCGATGCGGGGGGGCAGGGGATCGCCGAGAATCCAATTGACGACATCGCCATAACGCTGGCCCGCGGATCGCTCCGAGGCCAGCAGGTCGGTGATTTCGAACCAGGGGTGATGGGCCAACAGGGCGATGAAGCGCTGGCCCACCGCGCCGGTGGCGCCGATGACGCCCACGGGGATTTTTTTGTCGATCATGGAGCACCTTCCTGGGTCAGGGCATTTTTGGCGAGATGGATGAACGCACGAATGGCGTCGTGATCTTTGACTCCTGGCGATTGTTCTACGCCCGAGCTCACATCCACGCCCCAGGGCCGCACCGCGCGCACCGCGTCGGCCACGTTGTCGGGGGTCAGCCCTCCGGCCAGGAGGATGCTGCGCAGTCGGGCCAGCTTCGCGGCCAGCTCCCAATCGGCCCGCTGGCCCGTGCCGCCGTACTCGCCCGGGCGGTAGGCGTCGATGAGCAGCCGCGGGCCGAATCGGGGTGAGCGCGCGGCGTAGAAGCTGGCCTCCGCGTCCGCCTCCTCGTAGGTGCGGGGGCGGATGGCCTTGTAGGCTCGTTTCTTCAGCCCTTCCAACACCGCCACGGGCTCGTCGCCGCTGAGCTGAGCCCAATCGAGCCCGGCCAGGGCCATGATGGCGGCGATGTAGGCTGCGGGCCGGTTGACGAAGACGCCCACGGTGCGGTAACGGGGCTTCTCCGGGTCCACCGGATAGGCGCGGTGGAGTTCGAGGATGATGTCTCGGGCCTGTTCGGGCGTGAGATAGCGGGGGGATTTTTCGTAGAAGATGAAGCCCAGCAGGTCTGCGCCCGCCTCGATGGCCGCGGCCGCGTCCTCGAAGCGGGTGAGGCCGCAGATTTTGACTTTGGGGATGCGGTGTCGTGGGGGCATTGGGGCGAGGGAGCGTGTCGGCGAGGGAGCGTGTTGGCGTGGGAGCGTGTCAGCGTGTTGGCGCAAGGCGTGGGTGAGAAAGAGGTATTATAGCAGATGGCGTGGGCGTCTGCACGCCGCTAGGGGTGAAAATGGGATGCGTATTCCGTACTGCGTAATGCGTCATGCCTTGAATTTTACGCAATACGAAATACGCAATACGTCTCTCGTTGTCTCGGCTAACCTGGCCGCCAAAGCCTTTTCGCAAGCGACGCCAATGTTAATTTTCAAAGCTGGCGCCAGCGTTCTCTTCCGAAGGTAATGTACATTTCACAAAATGGTTGGCTTTGGGGGATAATGAAGCCAACCGCATCGGCATCCCTCGTCTGTGTATCCAGGAGGCTTTCATGAAACTCATCGTCATCGGCGGCGTGGCCGCGGGCATGAGCGCCGCGGCCCGGGCCAAACGTCGCAATAAGAACCTGGACATCACCGTGTACGAAAAATCGGGCTACGTGAGCTACGGCGCTTGCGGTCTGCCCTACTTCATCAAGGGCGACATCCCCACGGCCGAAAGGTTGGTGGTGCGCACGCCCGAGCAGTTCGCCAAACAGGGCATCCAAGCCCTGGTGCATCACGAAGTCCTGGCCATCGACCCCAACGCCCACACCGTCACGGTCAGGAATCTGAAGACGGGCGAGACGTTTCAGGACCGCTGGGATGAGCTGTTGATCACCACGGGCGCGGTGGCGGTGAAACCCCCCATTCCGGGCCTCGACCTACCGGGCATCTTCACCCTGCGCACGGTGGAGGATGGCATCGCCATCAAGGAATGGATCGCGAAGAAACATCCCTGGCAGGCGGTGGTGGTTGGGGCCGGGTACATCGGCCTGGAGATGGCCGAAGCCCTGGCCGCTAACGGGATGTATGTGGATGTGGTGGAGATGCTGCCCCAGGCGCTGCCCTACATCGACGAGGACATGGCCGCGCTGGTGCATGAAGAGCTGGCCCGGCATGGCGTGACGCTGCACCTGAACAG
>CAZDCN010000446.1:0-3007 GCA_964503945.1 uncultured Caldilineales bacterium | reverse complement strand
CATCCCATCACCGATAGCGAAGACGCCAGCCGGGTCTCGCTTATCGCCGCGTCGGGAGGTCTTCTCTTCGTCACGAACAAAACCACCGTGGCGACTTATGAACACGAGCCGCCCTACGGCGAAGTCATCGACGCCCGCGATCCCCAGCGCCCGCGGCGGCTCTCCAGCGTTTATGGCTTCATCCCCGCGGATGCGGTGACCCTCACGCCCTGGGAGGATGACCCGTGGGTGGCCTGGGCGTTCAACCCTGCGCCCGACGCCCACCTCCTGCGCATTGGCCGCGCGAGCGCGCCCGAGGAGCCCCTGGCCGAGCTCGCGTTGGAGGCGAACGCGGCCGTGCGCAAGCTGGCGCGGGAGGGCCACATCCTCTATGCCCTCACCGACATCGACCTCCGCCTCATCGATATTTCCGATCTGGCGCATCCCCGCGAGATCGCCCGCTATGGCTTCCCCCACGCGGAGGGCGAAGCCCACGCGTTGATGGTGGCCCATGGCCAGGCGTATGCGGGCGTCGGCCGGCAATTGCGGGTGGTGGATGTGCGCGACGTGGAGCATCTCGTCGAGACGGGCGGCTACACCGCGCCGGGGACGATTCTGGGCATCGCCAGCCGGGGCAGCATCCTCACCCTGGCCGTGGACGACGCGGGCGTGGTCAATCTGGAGGACCACCAGGCCCTGCTCGCCGCCACCTACCTGCCGCTGATCCACGGCGCCGAGGCGGCTGGGGATGAGGCGACACGGCCCGCGGCCCGCCGATAAGGATGAAAATGGGAACGCGGATAACGCGGATGCTCCGCAACGCCGATATGCGCAGATCATTTTTCTGATTTTTTCCTTCATCTGCGTTATCTGCGTTTCATCAGCGTTATCTGCGTTCTCCAAATCTATTTACGGAACAGCCCATGAAAATGAAATCCCTCCTGCGCATCTCCAGCTTCCTGCTCCTCATCCTCCTGACGGGGACCGGGGCGGTCCAGGCCCGGGCGTCCACATGGAGAGCCCTGGGCCCTTGGGGCGGGCCGGTGTTCGATCTGCTGGCCGACCCCCACAACCCCGATCACCTCTACGCGCTCATCAGCAATGGCCGCGTCCTCGAAAGCGACTATCGGGGTGAACGCTGGCATCCCTTTGCCAGCGCGCCCGCCAACATCCGCCTGACCGCGTGGGCCATCTCGCCCCACGACCCGGCCATCCTCTTCGCGGGCGATGATGAAGGCTACATCTATTTCTCTCACGATGGCGGGGCGACGTGGCATCGCTCCTATTTCTACCATTATGACCCATACGGATCGCCGCCCCGATTCTACTTCCATCCCGACGATCCAGAGATCATCTATGTGGTCACATTCCCTCACCTCTTCGTGAGCTGCAACGGGGGTTGGAACTGGTCTTACCTGAAATACGGCGTCGGTGTGATGCTCTTTCATCCCGAAAACAGCGACATCATTTACGTCGGGGGGTACAGTGGCGTTTCTCAATCCTGGGATGGCGGTCGCACCTGGCGCGTGATCGGGCTGCCCGGCAAGGATGTCGACGCCCTGGTCATGGCCCCGGATGACCCCAACACGCTGTATGCCCACGTCCCGTGGGGCCCCCTCTATCGCAGCACCGATGGCGGGAAAGTCTGGTTGAAGGTTGCTACGCCCAACGAGCAGATCGCGAGGTTCAAGAGCTTTGCCGTCACATCGACATATGTTGCCATCAACACCGGCCAGGAACTATGGATAAGCGATGACAAGGGAGAGACATGGCGGGTGATTCACGAACCTCTGGCAGGCATGGGCTTTCTGTATGACGCACTTTTTGCTCCCAATAATATCTTCTACGCGGGAGCGGAACGCGGCGTTTTTCGTAGTGAGGATGGCGGGGAATCGTGGACGCCAAAGAACGATGGGGTCACCAGTACGGCATTACGCGCGTTGGCCGTTGACAGCGCTACGGGCGAGACGTTGTTGGCCGGGGTTGCCTGGCATACGCTGTTCAAAAGCGAAGATGGCGGTGAAAGCTGGCAGATCATCTACGAAGATGACAGCGCAGGGGATTTCACCGCGCTGGCCATGGATCCCATCCACCCCCGCATCTACTACGCGGCTAAATTGAACCGCGGCGTGCTCAAGAGCGAGGATGGCGGCGCCACCTGGCGGTCGGCTGCGGAGGGGCTGACCGCGCGCGTCAACGCCCTGATCGTCGATCCCAGCCAGCCTGAAAGGCTCCTGGCCGGGACCAAATCGGGCGTTTTTCGCAGTGATGATGGCGGGGAGCACTGGGAACGCGTGGGATTGGATGGCGCGGATGTCCGCATCCTCACCCTATCCCTGGAGCATCCGCAGGTGGTTTACGCCAGCCTCGGCTACACTTATCTTTATCGAAGTGAAGATAGCGGAACGACTTGGGTTCGGTTGACGGACCCGCCGGGCCGTTGGGTTCGCTATCTGGCTGTGGACCCAAGGGATCCCGACATCCTCTACGCGGCGACATCCTTCAGTGGCTTGGTGAAGAGCGAAGATGGCGGAGAGACCTGGACGCAGCTTCTCCTGGATGGAGAAACCATGCAGGCCGTCGCCCTCCATCCTCAACATCCTGAGCGTGTTGTCGCGATGGATGGCGAAGGTCGCGTTTGGGCCAGTCGTGATGGCGGGGATACCTGGCAAGGCTTGGGGACCCTCCATGTGCCATGGATCGAGGAACTCATGGTCGCACCCGCGGCAAAAGATGCGCCCTATGAACAAACCATCTATATTGCCTCACTAGAGTCGGGCGTCTATCGCTACGATCACGCCTGGAACCTCCACCTCCCTCGCCTCATCCATTGAAAGCTGGACTGTTGCTTTGAAAAATGGAATTTGGACGCGGATGAACGCGGAAAACATGGATGATTAAAAATCTGTGTCCGAAGGCCGTGCCAATTCATGACCCTATTGACCACCAGCCATTGGCCATTGGCCATTGGCAATTGGCCATTGACACTTCCCCAAAGGAGGCCTGCCATGAACCCACGCCCCCTCCT
>CAZDCN010000445.1:0-3025 GCA_964503945.1 uncultured Caldilineales bacterium | reverse complement strand
GGCTGCAGCCAGGCCCGCCTGCTCCTTCCCACACATGGGGTGCCCCCCGATCGCCTGCACATGCCCGGGCAGGCCGCGCATGGCCCGGCAGATGGCGGTCTTCGTGCTGCCCATGTCCATGAGCACGGCCCCGGGCTTCATCAACGGCCCCAGCGTTTCGATCTGGCGAAGAATCGTGCGCACAGGCGTGGCCAGAACCACGAGATCGGCCTCGGCCGCGGCCGCGCGGGCGTCGGTGGTGGCGTCATCCACGCAGCCGCTGGCTTCGGTTTGGGGTGCGGCCTCGGGCCGTCGCACCACGCCCGTAACCCGGCGCACATGCCCGCGCAGGTCATAGGCCAGCGACGCGCCCATCAGGCCCATGCCGACGATGGCCACGTGGAGGTGGGAGAGAGGAGGAGATGGAGACATGGAGGATGCCATAGGAGGAACACAACTCAGGCGTCACGGGCTGCCGCCCGCCGATAAGGATGAAGATAATGGTCGTCCGGTGTCCGGTGTCCGGGGTCCGGGGAATTTCGCCTTGGGCGCGGGCGGCCAATTTCGTAATGCGTCATGCGTAATGCGTAAGCGCCTCACGTTTTACGTTTTACGCATGACGTCGTTGAGCCCTCGGCCAACGCTGGCTATGAGAAGGTCTCCGCAAACGACGCCAACGTCTATTTACGGAACAGGCCGGGTCAGCTTGCCTACATGCGCCGGCCCAGGGCTTCGGCCAGGGCCCGCAGCTCCTCCATCAGCGCCTGAAAACGCTTGGGTTTGAGGGACTGCGCGCCGTCGGAGAAGGCTTCATCGGGCCGGGGGTGGACTTCGATCATGAGGCCGTCCGCGCCCGCGGCCACCGCGGCCTTGGCCACCGCGCCCACCAGCTTCCACTTGCCCGTGCCGTGACTGGGGTCTCCGATGACGGGCAGGTGGGTGAGCTGCTTCAGCGCGGGAATGGCGTTGATGTCGAAGGTGTTGCGGGTGTAGGTTTCATAGGTGCGGATGCCCCGCTCCACCACCATGACGTTGGGGTTGCCGTTGGCCATGACATACTCCGCGGACATGAGCAGCTCCTGCAGGGTGCCGCTGAGTCCCCGCTTGAGGAAGACGGGCTTCTCCTGTCTGCCCACGGCCTGCAACAGCCGGTAATTCTGCATGTTGCGGGCGCCGATCTGGAGGATGTCCGCGTAGCTGGCCACCAGGGCCACCTCCTCGGGGGCCATGACCTCGGTGATGATGGGCATGCCGTAGATCTCCCGGGCTTCGGCCAGGTATTTCAGACCCTCTTCACCCAGGCCCTGGAAGGAGTAGGGGGAGGATCGGGGCTTGAACGCGCCCCCGCGCAGGATGTGCGCGCCCGCCTCCTTGACCGCGTGCGCGGTCTCCAGCAACTGGCTGCGGCTCTCCACCGAGCAGGGCCCGGCCATGACGACGATCTGCTCCCCGCCGATGGTCACATCCCCCACCCGGATGCGGGTGTCTTGGGGATGGAACTCCCGGTTGGCCAGCTTAAAGGGTTCGGCGATGCGCACCACCCGCTCCACGCCGGGCATGACCTCGAACGCGTTGCGGCTGATGCGGCCCGTATCGCCGATGAGCCCGATGATGGTGTGGGATTCGCCCGGCGAGAGATGAGCCTCCAGGCCCAGCGCGTCCACCCGTTCCAAGACGCGCTGTAAATCCTCTTCTGTGGCTGTGGGTTTCATAACGACAATCATGCGAATGCTCCTTGTGGATGAGAAAACGCCGGTGTGTGGAAAGGGGCGGGAGATATGGCGGAGATGGAGATCGAAAAAGCAAGAGCTCGCTCATGAACGGGCCGCCCGAGGCTTTTTCGCCTGATGGTTCACGGACTGGCCAATTCGGCCTCGCCCCAGGGTTCCACCGCGGGCACGGTGCGATCCACGGCCTCGGCAATGCGCTTCACCTGCTGCACCAGCTCGACGAAACGCTCCGGCTTCAGGGATTGGGGACCGTCGGAGAGGGCTTCATCGGGCCGGGGATGCACTTCGACGATGAGTCCGTCCGCGCCCGCGGCGATGGCGGCCCGGGCCATGGGGATGACCGCGTCCCAGCGCCCGGTGGCGTGACTGGGGTCCGCGATGATGGGCAGGTGGCTGAGCTGTTTGAGGATGGGCACCGCGTTCAGGTCGAAGGTGTTGCGGGTGTATTTTTCGAAGGTGCGGATGCCCCGTTCGCACAGCATGACTCGATAGTTGCCGCCCGCCAGGATGTATTCCGCGGACATGAGCAGCTCCTCCATGCTGCTCATCATGCCCCGTTTGAGGAGCACAGGCCGCTGGATGCGCCCCACCGCGTGCAACAGGCCGAAGTTCTGCATGTTGCGGGCGCCGATCTGAAGGATGTCCGCGTATTCGGCCACCATGGGCGCGGCCTCGGGCGACATCACTTCGGTGACGATGGGCATGTTGTAGAGCTCCCGGGCTTCGGCCAGGATCTCCAGCCCCTTCAGGCCCAGGCCCTGGAAGGAGTAGGGGGAGGATCGGGGCTTGAACGCGCCCCCGCGCAGGATGTGCGCGCCCGCCTCCTTGACCGCGTGCGCGGTCTCCAGCAACTGGCTGCGGCTTTCCACCGAACAGGGCCCGGCCATGATGATGATCTCGGGCCCGCCGATGGGGTAGTTCCCCACCCGAAACACCGTGTCGTCGGGGTGAGATTCGCGGCTGGCCAGCTTGAAGGGCGCGCTGATGGTGGTGACCTTCTCCACGCCGGGCATGCGGTTGAAATCCGCGGGCTTAATGCGGCTGGTTTCGCCCACCACGGCCACGACGGTGCGCTCCGCGCCGTAAATGGGATGGGGCGTCGCTCCCGCCTTCTGAACCATGGCGATGACCGCGCCGATCTCGGCCGCGGTGGAGTTGGGATGCATGACGATGATCATGGTGGATTCCTGCTTCGTAAATGAATGTCGGCGTCGATTGGAAAAAAGATTTTGGCGGCAACGTTGGCCGAGCTGGCTGATGACGTAAAACCCAATTTTTGCGCAAAATTCCGGGGGTTCGACTCAGTGTAGCCCCCC
>CAZDCN010000444.1:0-3041 GCA_964503945.1 uncultured Caldilineales bacterium | reverse complement strand
GGACACGGATTTCCACGGCCTTCGGACACAGATTTTTTACAAATTATCCGTGTTTCTCCGTGTTCATCCGTGTTCTTTTTATTTTCAAAGCAGCAATTGGCAAACACCCACTTCGCGAGTAAAATGAAAGCTATTCTCCCTCCCAGAGCTTGTCCCATGAACGAAATCCGCATCCTTATCAAAACCGGCGACGTGGTCATTCCTCGTGAAACATTACGCCGCGTCGGCATAGAAGCTGGTGATATTATCGCCATTTCCACCGCCTCTGAAGCGGGATCAGAAATCACGACCATGGAAGAAGATCGCGAAAATCGAGTCAAAAAACTCCGCGCGCTGTGGGGATTGTGGTCTGACGAGGACGAGGAACGCATGTGCAACGAACGAGAGGAAATGGGGCGATCATGGCTGTTGCGCGGGTAACTGTCGATACGGATATTCTCATCGGCCGACGCGTGGAGGGGATGATCGTCATCATGCCCGAGATGCTAGGGGAATCATGAACCCCATGACCACCGCCATCGACACCCTGCGCAACATCCTCGCCCTGGAGGCCCGCCGCGGCTACAAGAACGACGCGGTGCTGGGCGGGCTGGACCGTCTGGCCGAGACTTGGGAGCCCAAGGCCCGGGCCGAAGTCGCGAGCGACGACGCGGCCGCGCGGGTGGCGGAGATCGCGGGCATGCTGCGGGATTATCCCCAATTGCCCGCGGGCGCGCGGGCCAGCACGGTGCGCCATTTGCAAGGACTGCTGGATGAGTTGGCGCGGGCGAGCAGGCGAAGGGGCAAAAGGGCAACGGCGCGAAGGGGCGGAGGGGCGCGGGCGCGAAAGGACGAAAGCGCGAAAGGGGAGGAGCGCGAGGGCGCGAGGGCGCGAAGGCGCGCGCCTAAACCGCGGTTCACCGATTCGCCCCTGGAAGCGCCCCTGACCACGCTGCCCGGCATCGGGCCCAAGCTGGCCGAGACCCTGGCCCGTCTGGGCCTGACCCAGGTGGGGGATTTGCTCTGGCATCTGCCCGCGCGTTACCAGGATTACAGCCAGTTGCGCACCATCAAGGAACTGCGCATCGGCGAGGAGGTCACGGTGCGGGCCACGGTGCACAGCCTGTTCAGCCGCCGCACCCGCACCGGCAAAAAACTCACCACCGCCAAACTCTTCGATAAAACCGGGACCATCCAGGCTCATTTTTGGAACCCCTACATCCAGAAATACCTCTTCCCCGAACGCACCTACTACTTCAGCGGCAAAATCAAAAGCGTAAGCGGTCAGCGGGTGCTGGACAACCCCGAATTCGAGTTGGCCAGCGATGACCCCACCCACACCGCCCGCATCGTCCCCATCTACCCCCTCACCGAAGGGCTGAGCCCCCGTGTCCTGCGCAAACACATCCGCCAGGTGGTGGAAACCTGGGCCGACCGCCTGCCCGACCCCCTGCCCCGAGCCCTGCGCCAGCGCCTGGGCTTCCCCGCCATCGGCCAGGCCCTGCGCCAGATCCACTTCCCCGAAAATGAGGAGGCCCTGCAGCGCGCCCGCCGTCGCCTGGCCTTCGAAGAGCTGCTGGTCATCCAGTTGGGCGTGCTGGGCCAGCACCGGGCCTGGCAGAGCAAACCCGCCCAGCCCATCCATCTGTCCGACGATCTGCTGACCCCCTTCCTGGACCTGCTGCCCTTCCAGCTCACGGCCGCGCAGCAGCGGGCCCTGGCCGAAATCCGCGCGGACCTGGCCCGCGACTTCCCCATGACCCGCCTGCTCCAGGGCGATGTGGGCAGCGGCAAGACGGTTATCGCCGCGGCCGCGATGTGGGCCGCCGCAGTCAACAACGCCCAGGCCGCGCTCATGGCCCCCACCGAAATCCTGGCCGAACAGCACCATCGCAAACTGGCCGATCTCTTCAGCCAGCTCGTGCACCCCCACAAGGGCTGGCCCGTGCGGGTGGAGCTGCTCACGGGCAGCGTGCAGGGCAAAAAACGGGAGGCCATCCTCGCCGCGCTGGCCGCGGGCGAGATCGACCTCCTCATCGGCACCCACGCTCTCATCCAGGAGGGCGTGCGCTTCCACGACCTGGCCGTGGTGGTGGTGGATGAGCAGCACCGCTTCGGCGTGGCCCAGCGCGCGGCCCTGCGGGAGAAGGGCGCGCAGTTCAACGATCCCGCGGGCCCGGGCGCGGGCAAAACGCCCCACACCCTGGTCATGTCGGCCACGCCCATCCCCCGCACCCTGGCCCTCACCATCTACGGCGACATGGATGTCAGCGTCATCGACGAGCTGCCGCCGGGCCGCCAGCCCATCGAGACCTACTGGGTCAAGCCCGACAAGCGCGCCCGCATCTACAACTTCATCCGCAAGCAGGTGGAGGAAGGCCGGCAGGCGTTCATCATCTACGCGTTGGTGGAGGAGAGCGAGCGGCTGGAGGAAGTGGGCGCGGCCGTGGCCGAGCACAAGCGCCTGCAGGAGAAGGTCTTCCCCGACCTGAGGGTGGGACTCATCCACGGGCGCATGACGGGCAGGGAGAAGGACGGGGTGATGCGGGCCTTCGCCGCGGGCGAGTATGACGTGCTGGTGAGCACCGCGGTGGTGGAGGTGGGCATCGATGTGCCCAACGCCAGCGTCATGGTCATCGAGAATGCGGACCGCTTCGGCCTCTCTCAGCTCCATCAATTTCGGGGACGGGTGGGCCGCGGGCCCTACCGGTCCTACTGCATCCTCATCGCGGATCCCAAAACCGCGACGGGTGCGGAGCGGATGCGGGCCATGGCCCGCACGCAAGACGGCTTCGAGCTGGCGGAAATCGATCTGCGCATGCGGGGCCCGGGCGAATTCTTCGGCTCCCGGCAGAGCGGCCTGCCCGATTTGCGACTGGCCCGGCTTAGCGATATGCGCCTGTTGATGCTCGCCCGGCAGGAGGCCCAGGCCATCCTCGACGCGGACCCCGACCTGACTCAACCCGAACACCGCCTGCTGGCCCAGCGCGCGGCCGACTTCTTCGCCCAAGAGATGGACCTGTCGTAAAATCGATCTCACGCTAAGGCGCCAAGCCGCCAAG
>CAZDCN010000443.1:0-3060 GCA_964503945.1 uncultured Caldilineales bacterium | reverse complement strand
AACCATCAACCCGGTGGCGGAGCTGGTGGCCAGGGCCCACGCGGTGGGCGCGCGGGTCCTGGTGGATGCAGCCCAGAGCGTCCCCCATCTCCCCACCGACGTGCAGACCCTGGACGCGGATTTCCTCGCTTTCTCCGGCCATAAGATGCTGGGTCCCACCGGCATCGGCGTGCTCTACGGCAAACGCGAGCTGTTGGAGACCATGCCCCCCTTCCTGGGCGGCGGCGAGATGATCCGCGAGGTCTTCATGGACCACAGCACGTGGAATGCGGTTCCCCACAAGTTCGAGGCGGGCACGCCTGCCATCGGCGAGGCCATCGCCCTGGGCGCGGCCATCGACTATCTCAACGGCCTGGGCATGGATTGGGTCCACGCGCACGAGCGGGAGATCACCCGCTACGCCTGGGAGCGCCTTTCCGCCATCGAGGGGCTGCGCATTCTGGGCCCGGGGCCCGACCGCCGCGGCGGGCTGCTGGCCTTCACCCTGGGCGACGTCCATCCCCACGACATCGCCGCGGTGCTGGATATGCACGGCGTGGCCGTGCGCGCGGGCCATCACTGCGCCCAACCCGTGCACGATCACTTCGGCGTCCCCGCCACAGCCCGGGCCAGTTTCTACATCTACAACACGCTGGAAGAAGTGGATGTGTTGGCCCAGGCCTTGGAGCGGGCGAAAGCCATGTTTTCGTTTTAGATGCCGGTCATCCGCGGCGAGTTAAGTCAATCGTCTTCTGAGTCGATCAGAAACTCATGCCAAAGATCGCTATATCGCGGTTGTCGTAACTCTGCCATGATCTCTTCCACCGAGCGCGGATCATCCGCCCACATGCCGAAAGCTGGATGATCTTTTGCAATAAACTGCTTTTTCGGCTTCGCCGATGCATGTCGTGGCAGACGATCTTTCATTTTGGTGAGAAAGGATTGAATAATTGAACTCATAAGGCGCTCCCGTAGACGCTTTTATTGTATCCCGACTGCATGTTGTCGGACAACTGCATTCGACGGCAGTGACATCAGATTTGGACATCTCATGGACGACTTCTACCGCGAGAACATTCTCGACCACTACAAATACCCCAGCTTCAAGGGGCATCTCGAACATCCCGACATCACCTTTCGGGATGTGAACCCCTATTGCGGGGATGACATCACCTTTGAATTGAAGATCGAGGACGACAAGGTGGTGGATGTGGCCTTCGACGGCCAGGGCTGCGCCATCAGCATGGCCTCGGCCGACATGCTGGCCGAGGAGCTGTTGGGCAAAAGCCTGGAGGAGGTCAAGGCCATGAACAAGCAGTTCATCCTCGACATGCTGGGCATCCCCATCGGCCCGGTGCGCCTCAAATGCGCGCTCCTGCCCCTGAAGGTGGTCAAGGCGGGCGTGTGGGGCCTGGACGCCTGGGAGCGGGAGCAGGAGGAGCAGGACTCATGACCCACGCCGCCTCGCCCATCCAAACAAAAACGCCATCCGGAGAACAAACCATGCCTATGCCAACTGCTGACGAGATTAAAGAAGCCCTGAAACAGGTCAAAGACCCGGAGCTCCACATCGATGTGGTGAACCTGGGCCTCATCTACGACATCCGCATCGACGAGGAAAACCAGACGGTGGATGTGGATATGACCCTGACCGCACCCGGCTGCCCTGCGGGCCCGCAGATCCTCACCGACGCCTACTACACCATCCAGCGCAACTTCCCCGACGTCAAGGACATCAACATCAATCTGGTGTGGGTGCCTTTCTGGAATCCCGAGATGATGAGTGACGAAGCCAAGGAGATGCTGGGATACTTCTAGTCGCGATGGGCTTCCTGGTTTCGGGCCCTGGGATGCGCGCGTTCCAGGGCCTTTCGCTGGGGGTCCGCGTTCAGCAGGTCGCCCAGGGGGGTGTCGGGAGTCAGTTTCTCGGCCAGATCCCGGGGATCCGCGCCCTGCTCCATCAGCGGCGCGATGAACGCATGGTGGAACGCATCCAGGGTCTCCTTGCGGGCGTGAGGATGGGCTTTGTCGATGGTCTCCCGCAGGCGTCGCAAGGTGACCTGGGTGTAGATGGTGGTGGTTTGCAGGTTCTCATGCCCGAGCAGCTCCTGCACCGTGCGCAGGTCCGCGCCCCCTTCCAGCAGGTGGGTGGCGAAGGAGTGGCGCAGGGTGTGGGGCGTCACCCGCCGGGGCAGGTCCACCTGTTTGAGGTATTTGTTGAGGATGGCGCTGATGGCCCGGGGGGAGGAAAGGGGCCCCCCGCGATGGTTGAGGAAGAGGGCCTCGGGGGGATGGTCTTGGGCCCGGGGGTTGCGGGCCAGCAATTGCGGCCGGCCTTGTTCCAGATAGCGGGCCAACGCCCGCTTCGCGGGCTCGCCGATGAGCGCGATACGCTCCTTTTTGCCCTTGCCCCACACCCGGATCTGTTTCTCCCGCAGGTTCACATCCCGAACCTTCAGGCCCATGAGTTCGCTGCGCCGCAGGCCCGCGCTGTAGAGGGCTTCCAGGATGGCCGCGTCCCGCATGCCCAAAGGCGTGGAGGTGTCGGGCGCGCTGAGCAGTTCGATGACCTGCTCCACGGTGAGATAATCGGGCAGGGTGCGGGGCTGTTTGGGGGGCTGCACCCGCGCGGCGGGATTATCGGAAACGAGCCGTTCTCGCAGGAGGAAACGAAAGCAGGAACGGAGTTCATAGAGCCGTCGGGCGATGGATGCGGGATGGTAGCCGGCCCGGTGCAGCGAGGCCAGCCAGGATCGCACCAACGCCACGTCCACATCCTCCCATCGTTCTACGCCCTTCTCCCCGGCGAAAGCGATGAACTCCCCTATCTCATTGCCGTAATTGCGCAGGGTGTAGGGCGAGGCCCCGCGCTCGGCCTGAAGTTAGATGAGGAACTTCTGGAGGGCGTTTTCCATGAGGGCGGGGCGGGAAAATGCGCGTCAACCAGTGACGCGGGCGAAAACTGGCCGATAGGGGTGAAATGGGAACGCAGATGACACAGATGCTCCGCAACGCGGATTTCCGCAGATCATTTTTCTGATTTTTTAGTTACTTGGTAACTGCTTAGGTATCCTGATGGAT
>CAZDCN010000442.1:0-3068 GCA_964503945.1 uncultured Caldilineales bacterium | reverse complement strand
GGCTGGCCGCGAACTCGATGGTCTCCTCGATGGTTTCCTCGTTGTCGCCGGGCAAGCCCAGGATGAAGTAGCCCTTGGCCCGGATGCCCGCGGCCTCGGTCCAGGTCACCGCGTCCCGCACCCGCTTCAGGTCGATGTGCTTGGCCGTGCGCTTGAGCACCTCCGCATTGCCGCTCTCGATGCCGTAATGGATCTCCCGGCATCCGGCCTGATACATCTTCCCCAGCAGCTCGGGATTCACCCGGTCCACCCGGGCCAGACATTGCCAGCGAATGTCCATCTGGCGCTCGATGAAATGATCCAGGATCTTGTCCAGGCGGCGCACGTCGATGGTGAAGAGGTCGTCGATGAAGTAGAAGTTGCGCACGCCGTACGCGTGCATCAGATGCTCCAGCTCGTCCGCGATGTTTTCGGGGCTGCGCTGGCGATAGGTGCGGCCCACAATGCCCTTGAAACAGAAGGAGCAGTTGTAGGGGCAGCCGCGGCTGCTGAGCACGGTGAGCATCTGCTCGCCCGTGGGCGCGTAGAGGGGATAGTCGTGCAATCGGAAGAGATGGCGGGCGGGATAGGGCAGCCCGTCCAGGTCTTTGATGAGCGCGCGCTGAGGATTGTTCAAAATCCGACCATCCTCCTTGTACCACAGCCCCTGAAAACCATCCCACTGACGGTTGTCATTTTCCAACGCCCGAAGGAACTCGATGAAGGTCTCTTCCCCTTCGCCGTAGATGAGGTAGTCGATGTGGGGGTTTTGCAGGGTCTCGTTGGGCAGCGAGGTGGCGTGGGGCCCGCCGATGAGGATGGTGACGCCCAGGGCCTCTTTGAGCATGGCCGCGGCCTGCTCCACGCTGGCGTAGCTGGTGGTCATGGAAGTGAAGGCCACCAGGTCGGGCTTGAAATCGATGACGTCCTGGACCTCCTCCTCCATGGGGCGGTCCGGCTCCAGGCCGAAGTCGAAGATCGCGACCTCATGCCCTTCCTGCTCCGCCACCGCGGCCAGATAACCCAACCCCAGCGAGGGGTAGGCGTTGACGAGTTCATTCCATTTGGGGCCAATAAGTGCAACTTTCATCCGCGTTCCTCCGGTGGTGAATTCGTGTGTGGGAAGGGGGTGCGGGACTGCCGCCGGGGAGAAGGCGTCAGGCGCGCGGTATGTTGAGTTTAGCACGAGAAGATGAAAGCGAGCTGAATTTCCCCGCGATGTAAGATGTCAATGTGTTCATCAAGACAGGGCCTGGGCTTCCATCTGCTTGCGCAGCCCGGTCTTTTCCTTCTTGGGCAGGAAGGTGCGGGCCGCGATGCGCAGGTTGCGGGGCAGATTCACCCAGAAGTCCTTCTGCTTCACCCGCCGCCAGATGGGTCCCGGGCGCAGGTAGAACTGGCGATAGGCCCGGCGGTACATCTCCTCCATGAGCTCCGCGGTGAGATCGCCCATCTCGAAGCGGGCCTTCTGCTCGAAGAAGACGTAATCCTCCCAGTCCTGGATCAACAGGCGGCCATGGCGCTTGACCTGCTCCCACACCGCGGTGCCGGGATAAGGCGTCATCATGCTGAAATTGGCGATGAGGGGGTCCAGCTCGATGGCGAAGTTGATGGTGTCCTGCATGGTCTCGCGGGTGTCGCCGGGCAGGCCGATGATCATGAAGGCGATGGTTTCGATGCCCGCCTCCTTGGTGATCTTGAAGGCCTCGCGGATGGTGTCCAGGTCGATGCGCTTGTCGATGGTCTTCAGAATCTCGGGATTGCCCGTCTCCACCCCGAACGCGGTGCGCTTGAGACCCGCCCGCTTCAGCTTGGCCATCAGCTCCCGGTCCACCAGATTGGCCCGGATGCCGTTGACGAAGATCCAGGGCACATGGTTCAACTCCCGCTCGATGAGTAGGTCCGCGATCTGATGCAGGCGCTTCTTGCGGATGTTGGCGCTGTCGTCCAGGACGCCGATCTCCTGCGCGCCCATATCGCGCACCAGGTGCTCCCACTCGGCGATGACGTTCTCGGGCGTGCGGCTGCGCCATTTGACGGGCATGATGGACTGGGAGCAGAAGGTGCAGCGGTAGGGGCAGCCGCGGCTGGTGAGGATGCTGAAGCTCTTGGCCCCGTCCACCGCGTCGGTCGCGGGCTGGAGATTCGTGTACCGCTCCATCTTGAAGAGATGGTACGCGGGCCAAGGCAGGCTATCCAGATCGTTGATGGCGGGGCGGTCGGGGTTGCGATGCAGCTCGCCGTCCGAGGTCTTATAGGTGATGCCCAGCACCTCGTCCCAGACGCCCTTGGCCGGGTCCATGAGCTCCTTGGTGGAGAATGTCGGGTGATGCTTGAGAAAATCCTCCACCTTCTCCGAAATCTCGATCCAGGTTTCCTCGCCCTCGCCCCGGGCCACGATGTCGATGGGGCCCTGGGTCAGGGATTCGTAATCCAGGTCCTCGGACACCACGCTGGGGTGCGGCCCGCCGATGACGATGGGGACGTCCCACACATCCTTGATCTCCTTGGCGTGGCGCCAGGCCTGCTTCACCTGAGGCGTGTTCGCGGTAATGCCCACGAGATGAGGTCGGTATTCCTGAACAAATTCGCTCAGGGGCTGTTCTTCCACATCCGCATCGAAGACGACCACCTCGTCGCCGCGCTCCTCAGAGACCGCGCCCAGATAGGCGAGGCCCAGGTGAGGGCTGGTGCGGGTGTCGATGGGAAGGCGAAACCGGGGATTGATAAGTAAAACGCGCATAAACGTGAAACCTCGTCGGAAAGATAGGTGGAGCAGTCTATGAAAACAGCCTGGCGCTAATTGCGCATGGCGCAACGTGAAAACGTGATGGGGACAGCGTTCCAGGGGATGTATCACGGCCCTGAGAGGGGCCGCGGCCAGGTGCAACCAGCAATTCTACATCATCCCTGGTGCGGCGCACCAATAGGTGCGTCGCCATTATAGACACTGGTTCGCGAGTTGTCAAATTTTTATGAAAGATTTCATAAAAATTATCGGAGGCAGTCACCCTGAGCGACGGCCCGCCGATACGGATGAACATGGGATGCGTATTCCGTACTACGTATTCCGTAATGCGTCATGCGTA
>CAZDCN010000441.1:0-3071 GCA_964503945.1 uncultured Caldilineales bacterium | reverse complement strand
GCTGTGGCGGCTGGCTTTTGTGGGATGGGGGGTGTCGGGCATCCTCTTCTGGCGATTGCACAACATCCAGGCCAAACCCCGCCCGCCCGACGCGGACAACTGGTCCCGGCTGTGGCCGCGATTGCTGCGGGTGTTCCCCTATCTGGCCTGGCTGGTGTTGGGGCGGGTGGCCATGCAGGCGGCGTTGACCACCTTTTTGCCCATCTACATGCGGGATGTGCGGGGTCTGAGCCTGGCCCTGGCCGCGGCCTCCCTCACCGTTCTCGAGGCCGCGGGCTTCGTGGGCGCGCTCCTCTCCGGCTCCCTCAGCGACCGCATCGGACGCCACCGCATGCTGACCGCGCTGCTGCTGATCTCCCCCTTCCTGCTCCTGGCCCTCCTCTTCGTTCCCGCCTGGATGCTCATTCCCTTGCTCATTGCCCTGGGCCTGACCGCCATCTCCCTGCAGCCAGTGATCCTGGCCCTGGTGCAGGACCTCTTCCCCGACAACCGCGCGCTGGCCAACGGCAGCTACATGGCCATGAGCTTCGCGCTGCGGGCCGTGGGCATCTGGGCCATCGGCCTCACCGCGGATGCGTGGGGCCTGACCGCGGCCTTCGTGCTCAGCGCGGGCGTGGGCCTGCTGGCCCTCCCATCTATCCACTTCATCCCCAAAGGGATTCAGTCGGGATAGATGACGCCCCGCTTGGTCTCTGAGATGAGATAATCCACCACCGCCTTCAAGTCTCCGCCGCTCTCCTCATACACCCGAAGTTGGCGGTCGGCGCTGGTTCCGTGCTCGAGGATGGTGTAAATGTGTTCGATGTATGGACGGCTGCCGAGCTGATTGACGTAGGGGTCCACCAGCCGCAACAGCTCGCGAATGAGCCATCGGGCGGGGAGCTCCTCCTCCTTGCCCCAATCGATCATCTGACCGTCGATGCCGTAGCGAATGGCCCGCCAGCGGTTCTCTTCGATGAGGTCGCGGCGGTAAAGGCGAAAGGTCATGTTGTGCTGGCGCAGGTCCCACAGCCAGGCGATGACGGCCTGGAGCAGCGCGGCGATGGCCAGGGCCTCATCAATGGTGGTCACCGCGTCGCACATGCGGAATTCCAGGGTGGGATAGAGGAAATGCGGGCGGACATCCCACCAGATCTTGCTGCCGTCAGGGATGCAGCCGGTGTTGACCAGGCTGTCCACGAATTTCTGAAAGGAAAACCAGTCTCGGAAGTAGTCGGGCAGGCCCGTGCGAGGCAGGTCGGAGAACACCACGGACCGGTAAGACTTCAAGCCCGTCTTGCGTCCGTTCCAGAAGGGCGAGGAGGTGGAGAGCGCCAGGACGTGAGGGATGAGATAGCGGGTGACGTTCATGCAGTCGATGGCGAATTCCCGGTCTTCGATGCCAATATGCACGTGCATGCCGAAGATGAGCAGCCGCTGCCCCACATCCCCCAACTCTTTCATGGACCCCATATAGCGTTCCTTGGGCGTCACTTCCTGCTGTTTCCAGTGGGAAAAGGGATGCGTGCCCGCGGAGGCGATGGCCAATCCTTTCTGTTCGGCCAGATAGACGATGGCGCCCCGCTGCCGGGCCAGCTCATCGTGAAGCTCTTCCAGATTCTGGCAGACTTTTGTGCCCAGCTCCACCTGCGATTGCAGCAGTTCGGGCTTCACTTCCCGGTCGATGATCTGGCCCCGTTCGTTGAGCAATTGAGTGATGTAAGATTTCAGCTCCCCGGTCTCGGGATCGATGATCTGATATTCTTCCTCGATGCCGATGGTGAGGGATGGGGGTTTCATGACAGACATGGCGACCTCCTAGATTCGAGCTTCGAATGCGTCCGGCCCGCAGGTTGCGCGATGATACTGTGAGCCGCATTTTTCGCCCATTGGGTGGACAAACAATGCTGTCGTTATCCTACCCCAAAACGCCTCCAATAAAAAATGCCCCTTTCGGAGCATTCGCATTGTTGGAAAGAATGAGTGCTTATCCTTGATCGGGGTCCACGAAGGTGAGGGGGAAAGCGTGTTCGCCCGAGGCCAGGGTTTGCCCGTCCCGCTCCACTTGCACCCGCAGCCGATATTCGGCGTCGGGCTGGGGGGGCTTTTTCAAGTGCATGGTCAGGGAGATGTAAGGCTCGCGCCAGTCCACCAGCAACATGCTCGCGACTTCCGCGCCGTCGGGGTCCAGACAGCTCAGCTCGACCATGACGGGCGTGGCAAAGGAGGTGAGCTGCACCCGCACCCACAAGCGGGTGAGATCGGGATAGGGATAGACCGCGACGCGCTCCACCTCCATTTCGGGCTTATCGAAACGGAAGGAGAGGCCTCGGGCCATCTCTTGCTGGGCGGTGGTGATTTGACAGCTGGACATGGGATGGATTCGGGTAGTGTGTGGAAAATAGCAGGCAGGTCTGACCGACGAGAGTTGGAGAGCCTATGGGACATCAAAAAACGTGATGCGTGATGCGTAATACGTGAGGTCATCACGTTTGACGCTTTACGTTTTACGTCATTCGCAAAAAAGGCCAGCGTTGCCGCCAAAAACCTTTTGCAAACAACGCCCATGTTTATTTTCAGAAGCAGCGGGAGCGAATGGGAGTCGAACCCACCGCGGACGTCTCCGCGACGCCCGCCACCGGTTTTGAAGACCGGGACGCCCACCGGGACGCATCCGCTCCCAGGTCAAGCCCAATACTACCCGCAAACGCGGTTTTGGTCAACCCTGCGATTGTTTACAGCGCGATGAGGCCCTCGGCCAACAGGTCTCGGGCCAGGGAGAGCACATCGGGCCGGGTGACGGCCAGGTCCACGTCGTAGGTCTGAGCCAGCGCCTGGGCAATGGACTCCAGCGTGGTCTCGCCATCCAGCCGCTCCCACAAAAAGCTGCCGGTCTCGTTCAGAGAGACGTAGGTCCCCGCCTGGAGATTGATGATTACAACCTGCCCGTCCACCATCTCCGACACCGCGACCGGAGCCTGACGGGGATGATCGCTCAGGGTGATGTCAATGCGTTTCATGGTTCAACACCTCTTTCAATTGGGGAAATGCCATCTCCTCCCAGGGGATATCTTCGAGGGGAAACCAGCGGG
>CAZDCN010000440.1:0-3072 GCA_964503945.1 uncultured Caldilineales bacterium | reverse complement strand
GGCCGATGATGCGGCCAACGACGCCCTCTACGGCCCCGATCGCTGGCTGCGCTTTGCCGATCTCGACTACCAGGGCCCCCTCTACGGCTGGGGCCCCTCCCCGCCCGACCAATTCTCCCTGAATAAAGCCCGCCAACTCCTGGCCGACGACGCGGATCGCCCCCTGTTCTTTTTCTACCTCACCCAGAACTCCCACTACCCCTGGGCGCCCCTGCCCCCCCTAATGGCAGACTGGCGCGCGTTGAACGATCCCCGTTGGGCCTCTCCCCCGCCCATTGGCGAACCCATCCCCCATCGTGATAACATTAAGCACTATCGCGAGGCCATCCGCTACCAATGGGACGTCCTCAGCCAATTCATTCTGGACACCCCTGCCAGCGAAGACGCCATCTTCATCCTCATCGGCGATCACCAGCCCCCGCGCGTGTCCCGCCGCGCCGACAGCTTCGACACCCCCATCCACATCCTCGCCCGGGATCGCGACTTCCCCCCGCGCTTCGAGACATACGGCTTTGAACCGGGCCTCACGGCCAGCGATCTGCGGCAGGACATGCAGCACGAGGGCTTTTACTCCATGTTTGTTCGAGAATTGGTGGGCGCGTATGGTGTCAGCGCCAAACCGCTCCCCTACCTGCCCGAAGGCATTCAGATTCCCCTCCCCACACCTCCCGATTCACCCCAAGGAGATGCACCATGATGCGCAAGCGATTCCTCTTCCTGTTTTTTCCCCTGCTCATCCTTCTGCTCGCGGCCTGCGGCGCCGCACCCCAGGTGGAACCCACCCCCGCACCCGCCACCCCAACATCTGCGCCTGCCCCGCCTCCCGCGGCCGCAGGCCAGACCATCTTCATCATCGACTCGGAACAATCGGAAGCCTCCTACGCGGTGGAAGAGCGTTTCCTGGAAAAAGCCTTGCCCAAACTGGGCATCCAGCCAGGCGTGGTTACCACGGTGGGGGTGACCAAAAAGGTCGAAGGCGAGATCCGCGTCAACCTCGATGATCTCACCCAACCGCCCGTGGGCACGGTCATCCGCGTCGACCTGAGCGCGCTTACCAGCGATCAACCCCGCCGCGATAAGTGGATCAAAGAAAACGGTCCCAGTTTCTTCAAATATCCCATCGCTGAATTCAAAGCCACGGCCATTCGCAACGCCCCCGCCTCCTACACCGGAGGTCAGGAGATCGCGTTCCAACTCGCGGGCGACCTCACCATACGGGACATCACCCACCCCGTAGTCTTCGATGTGCGGGCCAAACTGGCCAACGGCGTGCTCACCGGCCAGGCCACCGCGCAGATCAAGATGAGCGATTACGGCATCGAACCCCTCAATTTCGCCAACACCCTCACCGTGGCCGATGAGGTCACCCTCACCGTGGACCTCGTGGCCCGGCAAAAATAACCCCATCACACGCCCCTCCTTTCCCCATCCATGTCCATTCACGTTCAACAACTGGCTTGCGCCCGCATCCCCACCGACTACGGCGAGTTTTACCTCTGCCTCTACGAAAACAGCAAAGATGACAAAGAGCACCTCGCCCTGGTTATGGGCGATGTGCGGGACCAGGATAACGTCCTCGTGCGCGTCCATTCGGAATGCTTCACCGGCGATGTGCTGGGCTCGCGACGCTGCGACTGCGGCGATCAACTCCATGGAGCCATGCGCATCATCGGTGAGGCGGGCCAGGGCGTCGTGCTTTATCTGCGGCAGGAAGGCCGCGGCATCGGCCTGCTGGACAAGCTGCGCGCCTACAACCTGCAAGACCAGGGGTACGACACCGTGGAGGCCAACCTCATGCTGGGGCATCAAGCCGACGAGCGGGAATACGACATCGCCGCGGCCATGCTGGCTGACCTGGGCGTCCGCTCCATCCGCCTGCTCACCAACAACCCCGACAAAGTCGAAAGCCTGAGGGCCCTGGGCGTCGACGTGCGGGAGCGCGTGCCCATTCAAGCCCCCGTCCGCCCCGAAAACGCCTTCTACCTGTCCACCAAAGCCATCCGCATGCGCCACCAGCTCGATTTGAATCGGCTCCAGATCCTCGGCAAAGGTGACAAACCTCACTGATTTCTTCGACGCGTTGGCCCGATCGCCCCGGCCCCCTCATCGTCCCCTGGTCGTCCTGGCCTGGGCCCAGACCCTGGATGGGAGCGTGGCCTGGCCCGATGGTCGCCCCCTCGCTATCAGCGGCGCAGCCTCCCGGCAGTTCACCCATCGCCTGCGCGCCTTCTGCGATGGCATCCTGGTGGGCGTGGGCGCGGTCCTGGCCGACGACCCCCGGCTCACGGTGCGGGAGACCCCTGGCGTTCACCCCCAGCCCATCGTGCTGGACACCCATCTTCGCTTTCCCGACCGCGCGCGTTTGCTCGCCCATCCTCGCCCTCCCTGGCTGCTCACCGGCCCCGCGCCGCCGCCCGACCGTCGTCAACGGCTCATGGCCCAGGGCGCGCGCGTGCTGCCCCAACCCCTGGCCGCGGATGGCCGCGTCGACCTGCCCGCAGCCCTCGCCGCGCTGTATCGCCGCGGCATCGCCACCCTGATGGTGGAAGGCGGGCCCACCGTGCACGCCGCGTTCCTGCGCGCGGGCCTGGCCGACTGGCTGGCCGTCACCATCGGCCCCCAGCTATTGGGCGGTTTGCCCGCCCTGCCCCCGGCGCAACCCATGGCTCCAGCGCTTCGACTGCAGGATGGGCGGGTGATCCCATTGGGAGAGGATCTCCTGGTATGGGGAAGGGTCACCAGCGCATTGGTAATGCACGGTCCCGAGGCGTGATCGAACACATAGACGCGAGGAAAGGGCGCCTCGTCCAGAAATGCGTTCAGCATGGGGAATGGGGTTGCAGTCGCTGTCGATGTCCCTTGTTGCGCAAGGGATTTTTCCACTGAATTCGCTGACGAAAGAACGGAGGAGAGAAGGATGGTCATTGCGACAAGGATGAGCAAAGCGCCAAGGAAGAGAGGTTGCTTCGATGATTTCATAAGAGAACCTCCGTCTCGAGATACACAAGAAGCAAAATAACTTTAGTTTCCGGTAAAAAGAGGACAGCAGATACCGGCCTGATGGCGGTATCA
>CAZDCN010000439.1:1781-3082 GCA_964503945.1 uncultured Caldilineales bacterium | reverse complement strand
CCCTTCAGCTTCGACGCCTCGGTGTGGGAGACGGTGATGGCCCTGCGCAACGGCGCGGCGCTGGTGCTTGCCCCCCAGGAGACCCTGGCCTCCGGGCCCGATCTGCTGCGCCTGCTTAAAGAACAGCGTATCACCACCGTCACCCTGCCGCCCTCGCTGCTGGCCGTGCTGGAACCGGATGACCTGCCCGACCTGCACACGGTCATCGCCGCGGGCGAGGCCTGCACCAACGAGATCGTGCGCAAGTGGGCGCCGGGCCGCCATTTCTTCAACGCCTACGGCCCCACCGAGACCACGGTCTGCGCGTCCATGCACCGGGTGGATCCCGAAGCCCATTACGAAGTAGGCCCGCCCATCGGCAAATCCATCAGCAACTTCCAACTCTACGTGGTGGACCAATACCTGAACCCTCAGCCCGTCGGCGTGCCGGGCGAGCTCCTCATCGGCGGCGTGGGCCTGGCCCGGGGCTACCACAACCGCCCCGACCTCACCGCCGAGAAATTCATCCCCAACCCCTTCGCGGCGTCACTCCCACCCCTGCAGGGGAACGAAGTAACTGGCGGGAGAGGGTCGGGAAGGGGGCGCACCGGCCAACGCCTCTATCGCACCGGCGACCTGGTCAAGCGCCTGCCCAACGGCGACATCGAATTCCTGGGCCGCATCGACCATCAGGTCAAGGTGCGGGGCTTCCGCATCGAGCTGGGGGAGATCGAGGCCCGGCTGCGCCAGTTCCCCGGCCTGCAGGACAGCGTGGTCATCGTGCGGGAGGACGCGCCCGGCGACAAGCGCATCGTGGCCTACTTCGTGCCCGAACCGGGCGTGGAAGTGGACCCCGGCCAGCTTCGCCTCTTTATGCGCGAAGTTCTGCCCGAATACATGGTCCCCAGCTTCTTCGTGCAGCTTGAGGCCATGCCCCTCACCCCCAGCAACAAGATCGACCGCAAGGCCCTGCCCGCGCCCGACGCTTCGGTGCTGGCCCCCACCCGCGAATACATCCCGCCCACCACCGAGACCGAAGTCAAGCTGGCGGGCATCGTGGCCGAGCTGCTGCACATCGAGCGGGTGGGGTTGGCCGACAACTTCTTCGAGCTGGGCGGGCACTCCCTTCTGGCCACCCAGTTCATCTCCCGGGTGCGGGACGTGTTCGGCGTGGAGATGCCCCTGCGCGCGCTTTTCGAGCATCCCACCATCGGCGAATTCGCCCTGCAGTTGGACATCGAACGGGCCAAGGGCGTGAAGACCGCGGCCCGGCCCGCCATCAAACGCCGCGACCGCGCCGCCCGCCGCGTCAAACGCTCCGA
>CAZDCN010000439.1:0-1681 GCA_964503945.1 uncultured Caldilineales bacterium | reverse complement strand
CTGATCTCACCCAGACCGTCGACATCACCTCCGACGACGTCTACATCTTCCCCACCTCCTACGCCCAGCGCCGCCTCTGGTTCCTGGACCAGTTCGACCGCGGCAGCCCCTACTACAACATCCCCACGGCCATCCGCATCACCGGCCCGCTGGACGTGCAGGTGCTGGAGGACGCGCTCAATGAGATCGTGGCCCGGCACGAGGCCCTGCGCACCGTGTTCATCGCCAAGGATGGCGAGCCTTACCAGGTCGTCTATCCCGAGATGCGCATCCACGTGCCCGTGGTGGACCTGCGGGACCTGCCCCCCGATCAGCGGGAGGCCGAGGCCATGCGTCTGGCCCGGGAGGAAGCCCGCAAGCCCTTCGACCTGGCCGCCGGGCCCCTGTTCCGGGTCCTCATCATCCGCCTGGATGACGAAGACGTCATCGCCGTGCTCAACCTGCATCACATCATCGCGGATGGCTGGTCCATGGCCGTCTTGGTGCGGGAGATCGCGGTCCTTTACGACGCCTTCTCCAAGGGCCAACCCTCGCCCCTGCCCGAGTTGGAGATCCAGTACGGCGATTTCGCAGAATGGCAGCGGGAATATCTGCAAGGGGAGGTGCTGGAAGAGCAACTTTCTTATTGGAAACAAGTGCTGGCCGACCTCCCGCCCGTGCTGGAATTGCCCACCGACCATCCCCGGCCCGCGGTGTTCAGCTCCCGCGGCGCGTCCTGGTCCTTCCGCATTCCCAGAGACCTGGTGGAGCAGGTGAAGCGACTGGCCCAGCGGGAGGGGGCAACGCCATTCATGGCGTTTTTGGCAGCGTTTGAAACGCTGCTCTACCGCTACTCGGGCCAGGAGACCATCGCCGTGGGCACGCCCGTGGCCAACCGCACCCAGGCCGAGATCGAGCCCCTCATCGGCGTCTTCATCAACACCCTGGTCATCCGCGCCGATTTCGACCCCGGCATGTCCTTCCGCGAGCTGCTACGCCAGACCCGAGAGCGGGCCCTGGGCGCGTACGCCCATCAAGATTTGCCCTTCGAGATGCTGGTGGATGGGCTCCAGCCCGAGCGGGATATGAGCCATACGCCTCTGTTCCAGGCCATGTTCATCATGCAGAACATGCCCCTGCAGGGCTCGGGCCAGCAGGTCTCCAACATCCACATGCGGGTGCTGGAGCTGGACGCGGGCACCGCCACTTTCGACATCACCTACTCCCTGGCCGAACAGGCCACGGGGATGCACGTCTCGGTGGAATATAGCACCGATCTGTTCGAGCTGCCCACCATCCAGCGCATGGCCCGGCACTACATCACCCTGCTGGAGAGCATCGTCGCTGACCCCGACGCGGCCGTGGGCGCGCTCAACCTGCTCACCCCCGAGGAGCGCCGCACCATCCTCCAGGCGTGGAACGACACCGCCACCGCCGACCCCCGCGACGCCACCGTCCATGAGCTCTTCATGCAGGTCGCGGCCCGCCAGCCCGACGCGGTGGCCGTTAGCTATCTCGGCCAAACCCTCACCTACCGCGAGCTGGACGCCCGCTCCAACCAGCTCGCCCACTTCCTGCGGGAGCAGGGCGTCGGGCCCGAGACCCTGGTGGGCGTGATGATGGACAAATCCACCGACCTCATCGTCGCGCTCCTGGGCATCCTCAAAGCCGGCGGCGCCTACCTGCCCATCTCCCCCGACTA
>CAZDCN010000438.1:0-3084 GCA_964503945.1 uncultured Caldilineales bacterium | reverse complement strand
TGCTGAGCATAAGGAACTTCGATCATCGTCGGTCAACGGCGGGGGCTGCGCCAATGGATGTCGTGAGGGGGAGGATTGTCCACAGAGGCCATAAGGACAGGCAAATTGCCGAACCGCTGCCTTACACGTTGGCTCAAAGATCGGAGGTCCGCATCATGATCGACGACTTCGCCTTGGTGAATGGCAACATATTCATGAGGATAATCCCTGCGTAGCTCGTCAAGGTTGTTCCAGAAAAAAAACGTATCTTTTTCCAGCAATGCGGCTTCGAGTTGAGCCAGATAGGCTTCCACGGCGGCTTCTACGACCGCCTCAGCGGACTGACTCGTGTAATCAGCCCAACGCAAGACGTCTTGGGTCAATCGCGGCTCTTTAAGAGTGATTTCCATGATGGGATGCATGAAGGGGGATTGTTTCTAGCCCGAAGGCTTGCTTGCGGGCGTCCTGCCGAGAAGCAGACCGTTTTGGAGCAAGTTGCACATCAAATGATATTGTATCAAAAACCATGCTTATGCGCTATCGACAAGCGATGCAACCCGATTTCCATCACGCTAACGTCTCCATGAGCTCAGGCAGTTTTGCTTTCATCGCGTCTCGCCCGAGTTGGATGTAGGATCGATTGAAGCGCGCGGCCAATCCTTCGGCCAGATTGGGCGTCACCAGCACCGTGGCCCGGTTGGGATCGCCCGCGGTGCGGGTGAGCATGTGACCCAGGATGAGTTGGGCGTAGGCAAAGTAGGTGGGGGGCATGCGGGAAGCCTGGCCGAAGAGGTTGACGGCCAGGGTGACATCCACGCCCATGGCCTCCACCGGGCCGATGGGCAGGTTGTTGGAGAACCCGCCATCCACATAATACCGGCCATCCTTCTTTGCCGGGATGACGATGGGGGGCACGCTGGCGCTGATGCGCACGGCGTGAGCCACGCTGCCCCGCCGAAAGATGCGAGCCTCGCCGGTGAGCACATCGGTGCCCACGCAGATGAAAGGCAGCTCCAGTTCCTCGAAATCCAGATCGCCCAGCCAGGTCTTCAGCATCCATTCCAGTTTGCGGAAGGAGATGAAGCCGTAGCGGTGGGGGCGGGGTCGGGCCAAGTGCAGCCAGTTGAGACGATAGGCCACCTGAGTGATCTCCCGCACCGATTTTCCTGCAGCCACGGCGGCGCCCACCAGCGCGCCCACGCTGGTCCCCCCCACCGCGTCGATGCGCACGCCCGCCTCATCCAGCACTTGCAGCACGCCGATGTGGGCGAGGCCGAAGGCCGCGCCGCCGCTGAGGACGAGGCCGAGGCGTTTGGTTTGGGCAGGTTTCGCAGCCATTGACAGATAACCAGTTGCTTGATATGATTTGAGTATCTCAGTATGATCTTTGACTGGAGAATGAAATGCCAAGTATTATCGGAAAACGCGGCCAAATTGTGATCGAAAAGTCCATTCGCGATACGCTGGGATTAAAGCCTGGTTATATCGCGATTCAGCATTTGGTGGACGATCACATCGAAGTGTTTTTCTATCCGCCCGAGCATGAAAAGTCCTTGCGAGGGATACTGGCCCATCATGTAAATCGGTCGAAGCCCATGGGGGATTGGTCACAAGCGCGTGAAGAAGCCTGGGCGAGCAGTGTGCGTTCGGAATGGGGAAAGCAGGAGCAGGATTCATGACCGATCGAATGGCCGCATTGATTGACACCAGCGTCATCGTTCGGTATCTTGTCGATGATCCGCCGGATATGGCTGAAATCGCGTCCACTATCATCGATAGCCGTCAACCGCTGATTGTGAGCGAAATCGTTTTGGTGGAAACAGCTTATGTTCTGGCTTCGGTATATGAAATCCCTCGCGATGCGATTGTAGAGGCATTGAGCGCTTTCATTCAACGACGCAATATCCGGCTGCTTAACCTTTCGAAACCACTAGCGCTAGACGCGCTTCGTTATTGTCGTGGCTCCAGGCGTTATTCTTTTGCAGATGCATTCCTTTGGGCTGAAGCGCGTCAAAGCAAATGTCCTCGAATTTACACCTTTGATAAGCGTTTCCTCTCCGACGGATTGGAGTGGGTTGGGATCGAATCGAGTCAGTCTAGTCGAGGTCCGTGAGACCGAGTGCAGCCAGCCGTTCCGGTCTGGCCACGCCCGTGGCTGGGTCCCACTCGCGGGCCTCGTAGTAGCGCTTGAGCATGGTGGCCAGGTCGGGTGTGTATCCCGCGGCGGGACCCTCGTCGTAGGCTTTCAGCACCCGTTGGGGCAGGGTGTCGTCGGCCGGGGTCATGCCCAGGCGGGCGTTGAGCAGGCGTTTGAGCTCGAAGATGCGGGCCGAGGCCGTGCGGAAGTCATCCACCGACCATGTCCAACCTGTGACCGTGTGGATGAGTTCCAGCAGGTCGGGGATGGGAACGTCCTCGAAATGGCAGAGGATGAGGCTGTTGGTCATGGCCCGGAAGTCCATGATGCGGGCGACCATGGCCATCTTTTCATAGCTCTCGTCGTGGGGGTCGCCGTACGCGATCTCCAGCTCGGGCGCTTCGTTGCCCATCTCCCAGTGATACACATCCCCGGCCATGTGATCGGCCCCCCGGGGCGAGGTGGCGTAGACCACGCCCTGGCCCGAGTAGGCGTGGATGTCGTGGTAGGGCAGTTCCAGCTTCTTGGCGTGGACGGCCCGTTCGGAAACGCCAAAATGGGCCGCGACTCGGGCCGCTCCCTGGGCCAACAGATCGCCGAAGCCTCGGCGATAGGCGATCTGCTCGATGAGCAGGATCGCGGGCTGGGGATCGCCCCAGGCCAGGGTGAGGCCGCCGGTGTCGCTTTCATCGATGACGCCCGCGTTGAACAGGTCGTAGGCCAGGGCGATGGTGGAGCCGGTGGAGATGGTGTCCAGCCCGAACTTGTTGCACAGATGCCCGGCGTAGGCCGCGGCCTCCAGGTCATCGGAGCCGATAAGGGGTCCGAAGGAGACGGAGGTCTCGTATTCGGGCCCGTCCACCACTTCCTCCCCGGTTTGGGGCAGACGGATCTCGCGGCCGCAGGCGATGGGACAGCGGAAGCAGGGCACGTGGCGCTTGAGATAGTGGTCGCTCAACTCCCCCGCG
>CAZDCN010000437.1:0-3090 GCA_964503945.1 uncultured Caldilineales bacterium | reverse complement strand
CTGCGCAGATCGGCGTTGCGAAGCATCCGCGTCATCTGCGTTCCCATTTTCATCGCTTCACGCCAACCCCATTCTTATCATTTCATCTAGGAAAGGACCATGTGAAAAGATTTCAAAGAGTTCTTGAAGCGCGGCAATGTCATCGACATGGCTGTGGGCATTATCATCGGCGCGGCCTTTGGCGCGGTGGTGAAATCCCTGGTGGATAACGTCATCATGCCCCCCATCGGTTTGTTGTTGGGCGGTGTGGATTTCTCCAATATCATGACGGTGCTGAAGGCGGGCGATCCCCCTGGCCCTTACGCCACGCTGACCCAGGCCCAGGATGCCGGGGCCGTGGTCGTCGCCTGGGGAACCTTCATCAACGCGGTCATCAGCTTCGTCATTGTGGCCTTTGTCGTCTTCCTGTTGGTGCGCTATTACAACCGACTGCAAAAGGAGCCCGAACCCGCGCCCGCAGAGCCCACCACCAAGGAATGCCCCTATTGCCACATGGAGATTCCCATCCCCGCAGTCCGTTGCCCTTACTGCACCGCGGATCTGACCGAGAGCGGCTCTTAACGCCGGCCCATTGCCACTGGCAGGGTTCTGAGCTATAATGCCCGATAAGTTCAAATTCCCATTCCCAACACCGAGGTTTTTCGATGACGTCAAACCCCTCCCTGGCGCTCGCGTCAACCCAGGAGCAGGCGCTGCAAACGCTGTTGCGCCGTTATCAAGGTCGGGGACAATCGGCGCTGTTGCCTTTGCTGCATGAGGTGCAGGCCCTCACCGGCTGGGTGGATGAGTCTACGGCCCGGGCTGTGGCTCACGCGCTGGGCATCCCCGAGATCGAGGTGCACAATGTCCTGGAGTTTTACACGCTCTTTTACACGGAGCCCGTGGGAAAACATATCATCCGGGCGTGCAACGACATCGCCTGTATGCTGGCGGGCAACCGGGCGGTGATTCAGCGCTTGGCTGAGGAATTGGGCGTGGACTCGGAGCAGGGCGGGACCAGCGAGGATGGTCGCTTCACCCTGGAGCTGCATCCTTGTCTGGGGCATTGCGAACGGGCGCCCTTCCTTCTCATCGACGATCAGCCTGTGGGGCCGGTGACGCCCGATGACATTCCCGAGCTGTTGGGAGGCGTCTCATGAGCTATGAACCAGTCCTCACCGCCCGCATCGGCGTCGTGAATCCTACCAGCCTCACCGAGTACGAGGCTCATGGCGGCTTTCAAGCCCTGGCTCGCGCGGTGGAGCTGGGGCCGGATCGGGTTGTCTCCCTGATCGAGGCCGCGAAATTGTTAGGACGGGGGGGCGCGGCCTTCCCCGCCGGCGTCAAGTGGCGAGCGGTGCATCGAGCCGAAGGCCCCAAGTTCGTCGTGGCCAATGGCGATGAATCAGAGCCGGGCGCGTTCAAAGACCGCGCGATTATGGAAGGCGACCCCTACGCGCTCATCGAGGCGGTGATTCTGGCGGGCTACGCCACGGGCGCGAGCAAAGGGTTCATCTACATCCGAGGGGAATACGCCGTCGCGTATGAACGGCTGCGTCAGGCCGCGGCCCGCTGTTACGAGGCGGGCTATCTGGGAGAGAATGTCCTGGGCTCGGGCTTTGCATTCCATCTGGAATTGCGACGGGGCGCGGGCGCATACATCTGCGGCGAGGAGACCGCGCTGTTCGAGAGCATCGAAGGCAAGCGAGGGTATCCCCGCCTCAAGCCGCCCTTCCCCACGGAAGCGGGCCTGTTCGGTCGTCCCACCCTCATCAATAATGTGGAAACGCTGATCGCGGCCTCGCACGTTATCCTGCGAGGGCCGGACTGGTTCAACGGCATCGGCGCGCCCGCGGCGCCCGGTCCCAAGCTCTATCCCCTCTCCGGCCGGGTGCACCGCCCGGGCCTGGTGGAAGCGCCCACCGGCATCACCCTGCGGGAGCTCATCGAGGAGCATGGGGGCGGCGTGAGCGGCTCGGGGGAGTTTCAGGCGGCGTTGGTGGGCGGCGCCGCAGGCGCGTTTCTCGGGCCCGACCAGCTCGACACGCCCCTGGACTTTGCTACGCTGGCGCGCGTGGGCGCGGCCCTGGGGGCCGGCGCGGTCATGGTTCTCGACGCGTCGGTGGATTTGATGAACGTGCTGGAGCGGGTCGCCGACTTCTTCGCCCACGAGTCCTGCGGCAAATGCTATCCCTGTCAACTTGGAACCATGCGCCAGCGGGATATCATTCGGCGCATGGCGGCGGGGCGCGGGCGACCGGGCGACTTGCAACTTTTGCGCGACATCGGTCAGACCATGCGCGACGCCAGCATTTGCGGCCTGGGCCAGACGGCTTCCAGCGCCATCCTTTCCGCCTTCGACAAGTTTCCACTTCCCGTTGCCTGATCACCTGCCCAGGGATGCTTTCCTATGAACGATGCCACTATCACTCTGACGATAGACAATCAAACCGTGACTGCGGCTCCGGGCGCGACGATTCTGGAAGCAGCTGAGGCCGCGGGCGTGCACATTCCCACCCTCTGCCATCACCCCAACCTCACTGCGCCCGCGGTGTGTCGGCTGTGCGTGGTGGAATGGGAGGGGCGACGCACCTTGCAACCCGCCTGCGCCACCCAGGTCGCTCCTGGAGCCGTGATCCACACCCGCTCCGAACGGGTCGAGACCGCGCGTCGCACTATTTTGGAAATGCTGGCCACCGCCGTGGACCTGAGCGAAGCCCCCGATGTACAGCGGATGATCGAGGACTATGACGCTCATCCCGAACGCTTTGGCGACGATCTCACCCCGCGCACGCACGATGTCATCATCGATAACAGCTTCTTCGTGCGGGATTACGACAAATGCGTGCTGTGCTGGCGCTGCGTGGAGGCCTGCGGCGAGGACATGGAGCACGCGTTTGCGCTGGGCTTCAGCGGCCGCGGGTTCGAGACCTCCATTGCCACCTTTTTCGAAAACCCCATGCCCGAAACCACGTGCGTCTTCTGCGGCAACTGTGTGGGCGTCTGTCCCACGGGCGCGCTGAAGGACAAGCGCGCCTATGAATTGGAGCTGGCGTTGTTCTGAAAATAAAAAGAACACGGATGAACACGGAAAAACACGGATAATTTGTT
>CAZDCN010000436.1:0-3091 GCA_964503945.1 uncultured Caldilineales bacterium | reverse complement strand
TGGGCCTGCTGGCCCGCAACTTCGACGGTCCCATCCACATCATCTTCGGCAACAACGAGGGCGACGGCCGGCTCATCCAGACCCAAGTGGCCAAATTCGAGCATGTCACCCACCACGGGCCCTACGCCGAGCTGGAGTTGTTCGGGCGTCGCATCGCCATGATCCACTTCCCCGAGCCCGCCCGCCGCATCGCCCAATCGGGCCAGTTCGACCTGGTGTGCTACGGCCATGACCACACCCAACATCGCGAGACCATCGGCTCCACCCTGCTGGTGAATCCGGGGGAGATTATGGGCTTCAAACACGCGCCCACCTGGGGATTGTACGACGCGGACACGGGCGAGTTCGTCTGGGTGGAGATTCCCACGTCGCTGGAGCCGATGGCATAGCGAGGGCTTCATGTTAAAGATAATCACTGTGCTGTAAACAGATTTGGAGAACGCAGAAAAGCGGGAGGTCGGAGGTCAGAAGTCCGAGGTCAGAACAGGCATCCTCGGACCTCAGACCTCCGATCTCTGACCTCTGATCTCTGACTTCCGATCTCTGACCTCTGCGTGCGAAGCATTTGCGCGATATCTGCATTCTCATTTTCATACTGAGTGCGGCTATTATGACCGAGACATCCTCCTCCCCGAACATCGTCATCACCGGCTTCATGGGCGTGGGCAAAAGCGCGGTGGCCCGCGCGGTCGCGGCCCGGCTCAACCGCGCGTTCATCGACATGGATGAGACCATCGAACGCCAGACGGGCATGAGCATCGCCGATATCTTCGCCCAACATGGCGAGGATGTGTTTCGGGCCCTGGAGAAGGAGTTGCTGCGGGAATTGAGCTTTCAGCAGGGCCTGGTCATCGCCACGGGCGGGGGCGCGCTGGTTCCGGCGGAGAATCGCGTCATGGCGACGCGCACGAGCCTGGTCATCTGCCTGAACGCGGGCGTGGACGCCATCCTCGACCGGCTGGCGCAGGATGAAAGCCGTCCCCTGCTAGCCGGAAACAACCGCCGGGATAAGATCAAAGCTCTGCTGGCGCAGCGAGCCGCGGCCTACGCGGAGATACCCTACCAGATCGACACCACAGGCCGCACGGTGGAGGAGGTCGCGGATGAGGTCGTCGCCCTGGTGGAAAGGGACGCGCGGGGCTATTTGCGCCTGCCTGTGCATCTCCCCGACGGCGGGGGGTACGACATCGCCCTGGGCGCGGGCCTGCTGGCCCAAGCGCCCCGACTCATGGCCGAGCGGGGCGTCTCGGGCGATGTGGTCGTGGTCAGCGATGTCAACGTAGCCCCCCATTGGAGCTATCCCCTGCTGGATGCCTTCGCCCAGGCGGGCGTCAGGGCCAAGCTGGTCACCCTGCCCTCGGGCGAAGCCCACAAGAACCTGGACACCGTCCGCGGCCTATACGACCGCTTCCTGGAGGCGGAGCTGGACCGGTCGGGCGTGGTCATCGCACTGGGAGGCGGGGTCATCGGCGACATGGCCGGATTCGCCGCGGCCACCTATCTGCGGGGCGTGCGCTTCGTGCAAATCCCCACCACCCTACTGGCCATGGTGGATGCATCGGTGGGGGGTAAGACGGGCGTGGACCTGCCCCAGGGCAAGAATCTGGTGGGCGCGTTCAAGCAGCCCGAGCTGGTGATCATCGACCCCGACGTCCTCGCCACCCTGCCGCCCGAGGAATTCCGCAACGGCCTGGCCGAGGTGATCAAGCACGGCGTCATCGCGGACCCTGAGCTCTTCGACCAACTGGAGCGCTCGGGGCCATCCTCTCTGGAATCCCTCATCGCCCGGGCGTTGCGGGTGAAGATCGGCATCGTGCAGCGGGACCCCTTCGAGGCGGGGGATCGCGCCCATCTCAACCTGGGGCACACCTTCGCCCACGCCATCGAGCGGGTCAGCGACTACGCCATCCCCCACGGGCAGGCCGTGGCCCTGGGGCTCATCGCCGCGGCGCGGCTGGCCGCCAACCGCGGGCTCTGCCCGACCGACCTGCCCGAGCGCGTGGAGGCCGTGGTGGAACGCCTGGGCCTGCCCACGACGCTGTCGGGCCATGATCCCGCGGCCATCGTCGCGGCCATGAGCACCGATAAGAAGCGCCAGGCAGGCCGGGTGCGGTTCGTGCTGCCTCGGGCCATCGGCGAGGTGGGGGTCTATGACGATGTGCGGGAGGAGGAGGTCCTCGCCGCGGTGACCAGTCTGACGCCAGGAGAATCCCATGCAACTCGCTGACATCCCCGCCATCTCCCATCAGAACCTGCCTGCGTTGACCACGGCCCAGATGGTCGAGGTGGACCGGCTCATGATGGAGGAGTTCGGCATCCAGCTCCTCCAGATGATGGAGAACGCGGGGCGAAATCTCGCGGACCTGGCCCAGGCCATGCTGGGAGGCGAGGCGCTGGACCGGCCCGTGCTGGTGCTGGCCGGCCGCGGCAACAACGGCGGCGGCGGGCTGGCCGCGGCTCGACATCTGGCCAACCGCGGGGCCGAGGTGCAGGTCGTGCTGGCCCGCCCCATGGAGAGCTTCGCGGACGCGCCCGCGCAGCAACTCGAAGCGCTGCTGGCCATGGGCGTCTCGGTCATGGATGCAGGCGACGGCTGGGAGCTACCCAGCGCGGATCTCATCCTCGACGCCATCATCGGCTACGGACTGAAGGGCGATCCCCGCGACGCGGCCGCGGACTTGATCCAGCTCGCCAACAGCCACCCCGCGCCCATTCTGGCCCTGGACGCGCCTTCGGGCCTGGATGCAGGCTCCGGACGGCTCTATCATCCCAGCATCCAGGCGGACGCAACCCTGACTCTCGCCCTGCCCAAACAGGGGCTCTTGGCCGCGCCCCAGGCCGTGGGCGAGCTCTTCCTGGCCGACATCAGCGTCCCGCCCATCCTTTATGCGGACTTGGGCTTCGATCTGCCTCCCATCTTTGCCGCGGGCCCTTTGCTTCGCGTGGCTCCTTGATTTCCCCTGCGCCCCTCCGCTCCCGGCTGTGATATGCTGTTCCGTAAATAGACGTTTGCCCCTTCTACGAAGACCTTCTCAAAGCCAGCGTTGGCCGAGCGTTCAACGACGTCATGCGTAAAACGTAAAACGTGATG
>CAZDCN010000435.1:0-3092 GCA_964503945.1 uncultured Caldilineales bacterium | reverse complement strand
GGCCAGCCCGTGGATCGCACCACTATCGGCGATCCCAAGGCTCCCGTGCTGGTGGAGACCTATGAAGATTTCCTTTGCCCCCATTGCGCGGATTTCACTTTTGAACTGGGCCCGGTGCTCATGGATCTGGTCAAGGATGGGACCGTGCGCTGGGAATACAAATACCGCGTCATCGGCGGCGCGGATTCCTTTAACGCCAATATCGCCGCGGAATGCGCCGCGGATCAGGGCAAGTTCTGGGAATATCACGAAGAGCTTTTCCGACGCATCGCGGATCAGGGAAAGATTGCGGTCTTTCCCAAGAATTTGAAAAAACTTGCCGAGGATTTGGGCCTGAACAGAGATCAATTCAATGCATGCCTGGATAAAAAGGAGCATCTGAAGGAAATCCAGAAGATCGATCAGCTGGCCGCAGCGCGCGGAGTCAACGGCACCCCCACCATTTTCATCAACGGTCAGCGTTACGAGGGCCCGCGCACGCCCGACGCGTTCCGCGCGGCCATCGAGGCGGCAGCGCAGTAATCAGGCCGCGAGCGGCCGCCCGCGGATACGGATGAAAATGGGAACGCTGATGACGCGGATGCTTCGCAACGCGGATCGGCGCAGATCATTTTTCTGATTTTTAGTAACTGCTTACCGCTGCATGCGTCCCATCGCAACGAAGGTGACGTGGATGGCGTGCATTCGTCAAACGTCATGCATCAAACGTCAAATTTCATCTGAAATGAAAGCGGCGCACGCCAAGTTATGACGTTTGACGCTTTACGTTTTTCGTCCTTGGCAAACTCGGCCAACGTCGCCGCCAAAACCTTTTTGCAAACGACGCCAACTTTTTTCAAAACAGGAGCCCCCATGCGCCACGTCGACACCCTCATCACCGGCGGAACCATCGTCACCATGAACGCCCGGCGGGACGTCTTCTCGCCCGGAGCCGTCGCCATTCACGGCCATCAGATCGTGGCCGTCGGGCCCGAGGAGCGGGTGCGGCAGCTTGTGGAGAGCGACAACGTGGTGGACGCCACGGGCAAGCTGGTCATTCCCGGCTTTGTCAACGCCCACACCCATGCGCCTATGACCCTGCTGCGGGGCCTGGCCGATGATCTGCGGCTGGATGTGTGGCTGCTGGGGTATATGATGCCGGTGGAGCGGGAGTTCGTGGGGCCCGATTTCGTGGACGTGGGCACGCGGCTGGGGTGCGCCGAGATGCTCCTCAGCGGCGTCACCACCTTCAACGACATGTACTATTACGAAGAGGATGTGGCCAGGGCTGCGGCGGATGTGGGGATGCGGGCCGTGCTGGGCCAGACCGTGCTCAAATTCCCCTCGCCCGACGCGGCCTCCTACGAAGAGGGTCTGGAGCTGTGCCGGGGCTTCATCGAGCGCTGGCAGGGGCATGAGCTGATCACGCCCGCCATCGCGCCTCACGCACCCTACACCACCACCGACGACATCCTTCGGGATGTGCTGAACCTGGCCCTGGAGACGGGCGCGCCTATTCACATCCATCTCTCGGAGACCGCGCTGGAGGTGACCGACGCCAAACGGGACTTCGGCGCGCCGCCCATCGAATATGTGGACCGCCTGGGCCTGACCGAAGCCAAACTCATCGCGGCCCATTGCGTCCACATTGAACCCCACGAGATCAAACTCCTGGCCGGAACGGACGCGGGCGTGGCCCATAACCCCTCATCGAACCTGAAACTGGCCTCGGGCTTCGCGCCCGTGGTGGAGATGCGCGAGGCGGGCATTCCCGTGGGCATCGGCACCGACGGCCCGGCCAGCAACAACGACCTGGACATGTTCGAGGAGGCTCGGCTGGCCTCTTTTCTGCCCAAAGCGGTCAAAGGCGATCCCACTGCCCTGCCCGCGCCCGAGGTCTTCGCCATGATGACCATCGAGGGCGCGAAGGCGCTGCATTTGGATGGCGTCATCGGCAGCCTGGAGGCGGGCAAGTATGCCGATATCGTGGTCGTGGATCAGGACGCGCCCCACGCCACCCCCCGCTTCCATCTCAGCCCAAACAACGTCTACAGCCATCTGGTCTATGCAGCTCACGCCAGCGATGTGCGCCATGTGTGGGTGCATGGCAGGCAGTTGGTGCGAGATCGGGAGCTGCTGACCATTGATCTGCCCGCGGTGCAGGCCCGAGCCCGAGAGATCGCGCAACAGATCAACGACTTCATGTCCCAACGGGAGGGCAGCCTGCTGATCAAGACCATCGCCATTGGCGGGTTCGAACAGCGGGAGACCTTCGAGGTGCAGGTGAAGGTGCGCACCCACGACCTGCAAGGGGTGGAGAAGCGGCTTCAGGACTTGGGCCTGGAGGTGATCAAGCATTCGGTGCGGCAGCAGTTCGACACCTATTTCCTCTTCGAAGGCGGCGATAACCGCTATCTGCGCTATCGGGAGGACAACGAGCTGGTGGGGAAGGAGCCGGGCGTTGGGCCCGCGGGTCTCACCGTCAAGCCCTCCTACACCCTCACGCTGATGGAGGGCATCGTCGAGCGGGAGTATCAAGATTCCATCATTCTCACCCGCTCCCGCTACACCGCCCAGGCCACCTATTCCCTGCGCTTCTATCGTGAATACTTCAACCCTGATGAGGAAGTGGAGGTGGTGAAGTGGCGCACCCGCTATCGGGTGACCTATGAGGACGCGGAGTTCGCCATCAACATGGACCACATCACCCGACCCCAGGGGCTGGGCGACTTCGTGGAGATCAAGGCCCGCACCTGGTCGGCCAGCGACGCGGAGCACAAGGCCGATCTCATCTCCAAGCTCCTGCGCGAGCTGGGCCTGGATCCAAGCCAGAGCGTGCGGGCGGAGTATGTGCATCTGGCCCAACGGGCCCTGGCGTAAGCAAGCCCGCCGGGGGATGCGTCATCCGCCGGCGCGCGTGTCGCGCCCCGGCCGCGGGCATCCACTCATCCGCCCCTTCGCCCCGCGTCATCGCGGCGCGGCCAGCTTCTGTATCTTCTCGAAGGTCTCCCGCCAGGCGATAGGGCTTAATCCCAGCTTCTTGCGGATGGCCTCAGGGGGCATGCCGAAGCGATAGGCCCGCACCGCGGAGGTCCAGCGCAGGATTTCGAAGG
>CAZDCN010000434.1:0-3092 GCA_964503945.1 uncultured Caldilineales bacterium | reverse complement strand
GAGCGCCTGGGGGCGCTACGCTAGACCCTTCGGTCGCTATGCTCCCTCAGGGTGACGTGAGAGAGGCCTATTTACGAAGCAGTCGCGAAGACCATGGGGGCTGTGACTGCCAACGTCGTACCCGTATTGCGCATTGCGTGAAACTATGACGCCATCATACGGAATACGAAATACGGAATATGCCAGACGGCAGCGTCGCTGGCGAAAAGACTTTGGCGGCCATGTTGTTAGCATCGACTTATGCATCGTTTATAATGAGTTTATCATATAACGCCATTTGGCGCTGGATGGCGGCCTGGTAGATGGCGTGATGGTCGGGATTGGACGAGAATGGCTCACCAAGCAGGTCGGGCGCGGCCGCCACGTCGGGAATAAGGCCCAGGGTCTCCGCAGCCAGCAGGGCCGCGCCGCGGGCGGTGGCTTCTGGCACCCGAGCCAGGGTGATGGGTCGGCCCAGGACGTCGGCCAGGATCTGCACCCAGGCCGGGGAATGGATCAGCGCGCCGCCGCTGGCGATGATGATGGGATCGTCGGGAAGCAGGGTGCGGAGCTGGCGATACACCAGGGCGATGCGGTAGGCCACGGCCTCCATGCCCGCGCGCAGGATGTCCAGCGGCGTGGTGGCCAGGGTGAGGCCATGGATCGCGGCACGGGCGTGGCCTTGCCAGCCAGGACTGCGCTCTCCCGCCAGGAAGGGGAGCACCGTGAGGCCGTGGGCATCGGGCGGCATGGCGGCCAGGAGGGCGTCCAGGTCGCTGAGATCGGGTAAACGTAGGGTCTCGGTCATCCAGCGGTAGACCATGCCCCCTTCGGTAAGCGCGCCGCCGGGCAGTGAACGCTGCGCGTCCACCCGGTAGCACCACAGGCCCGAGGGCAGCGCGTCGATGTCCTCCGTGGTCACCGCGCGCATGGCGCTGGAGGTGCCCATGGTCAGGGCCACCCGGTCGGGCGTGGCGCAGCCGCTGCCAATGTTGGCCGCGGCGCCATCGCCGATGGCGGGAAGCCAGGGAACGCGGGCCAGCGCGGGCCAGCGCCGGGCGAAAGCGGGCTTCAGCCCACGGCGGGGCTGTGACGCGTCCACCAGGGGCGACAGCTGTGCTCGCTTGATAGGCAATCCTGCCAGCAGGGCCTCATCCCACACCAGCCGCCTGCGGTCCAACAGGCCCGTCCACGAGGCCGCAGAGACGCTGATCGCAGCTTCGCCGAACAGAGTCAATTCCAGATATTCGCCCAGGGTCATCCAGCGGGTGACGCGGGCGCAACGCTCGGGCCAGGCGCGATACGCCCACCGAAGCTGCGCGGGCCAGTAGCTGGGATGGAATCGGCAGCCCGTGCGGTTGTGCACGCTGGCTTCGTCGAACTCCGCCCGCAGGCCCGCGACCTCCCCCGCGGCCCGGGTGTCCGCGTAGGTGAGCAGGGGCGTCAGCGCCCTGCCCTCGCCATCCACCCCCACCAGGCTGCTGACGAAGGTGTCCACCGCCACCCCCACGATATCCTGCGCTCGATCCTCCGCCTGGGTCAGGAGGTCATCAATGACAGCCACGACCTGCGCCAGCAGCGCGTCCGCGTCGAACTCGGCCGCGCCGTCGGGCGATGTGCGCATCCGCAGGCCGCGTTGGGCCTTGGCGCCGGACAAGGGCTCGCCCTGGGCGTTGAAAATCAGGGCCCGCGCCGAGGACGAGCCGATGTCCAGAGCGAGGAGATAGGGAGGAGAGGCTTTCTTGGAAGCGAATTTCACGGATGGGCTATGGGAAGCGCGTGGGAAAGGAGGATTTAGGGTTCAGAACAGCTGGGGTCAAAGCGCCGCATCACTGAACCCTGAATCCTGGCGTCACCTACTGTCCGATCTTGGGCAGGGCGTAGACGGGCCGCCAGCCCTCGCTCATGGGCTGCTTCACGAAGGGCGCCATCTCCTCCTCGGTGCGCAGGGTCACCTCTTCGATGGGCGGCAACACGCCGGGCGGGAACGCCTCACGGATGTCTTCGATGAGGATGGTGAGGTATCGCAAGATCATAGCCAGGGGGCGTTTGGCCTTATAGGCGTCCGCGTCCGCGGCATTGCCCACCACGCCCTCGGGCGTGGCCGAAAGTTCAATGGCGAAATGTCCCTCGCCCTCCGACCACTTGCTGGGGCGATGGTAAGGGTCCACCGAGGTGTCGAAATGGCCGTCGGGCAGGTAGCCCTTGCCTTTCGTGTTCACCGCCAGGTCCATGTCCACCATCTCGGGGAAGAGATAGAGGGCCAGGGAGGTCTCAGCCTCCTCCGCGTGGACGAAGTTGGTGCCGTAATCGCCCCCCCGATCGGTGGTGTAGAAGGCCTCGCGCACAGCTCGATGCCAGTCCATCACCCGGAAGATGCCGGGAAGCTGATAGCGTTTTTGGAATTGCTGAATCACCGATTCCAGCATCCACAGATGCCCGTGGTTGTTGATCAATATCTGCTTGCGATAGCCCATATTCCACAGGCCCAGCATGACGTCGATCATGAACTCTCGGGCCGTGTTTTCGCGGATGGGAATGGTGCCGGGCATGCCATAGTGATGGTAGGGATGGGAGCCGAAATTCAGCGGGGGTAGGGTGAGGCCGATGGGGATGTCCCTTTTCAGGAAGTAGCGACGCACGCCCTCGATAATCTGGCTGACGAACAGGGTGTCGGTGGCGCTGGGCAGGTGCATGCCGTGATATTCGGTGCAGCCGATGGGAATGAGGATGATGTCGTTCTTCTCCAGTTCATCGGCCAGCTGCTTGCCCGTCATCATCTGCATATACACACCCGGCTTGCTCCATTCCACGGGCGGAACGTCGGGATGCATGCCATATTCGGCCAGGATGGCGTCGAGCTCAGCTTCGCTGGCCTCGAACACCGCCTTCTTCATGCGACCGATGTGATTGTCCTCGAAAAAGACGGTGGGGTTTTTCGAAGGCAGCCAGCCTTTGGGAAGTTGTTGGTTGTTGGACATGGTTGGGTCTCCCTTTGAGAAATTTGCGTCTTTGGAAAGTTGTGTGTCAATTCAAGTGCGTATTGCGTAATGCGTATTTGTCAAGTCTCAAGACATAGGTAACAACAAAAGTCTCAAGACATAGGTAACAAG
>CAZDCN010000433.1:0-3094 GCA_964503945.1 uncultured Caldilineales bacterium | reverse complement strand
GCCGCTGGCTGGTGTTGCTGCGCAAACCGCGGGCCGCGTCCGGGACCTGAGAGCTTATTCTCACGCAAAGCGGCAAAGAAAACGCCAGTTTTTCGTGGCGTCATCGCTTTGATGTACAATAAAGCCCAACACGTCATCACCAATTCATTGTTTTGGGAGCGCATCATGCCCGTATCTTCTTTTGTCCTGGCCGAAATCGCATCCGCCGTCTTTGCCATCGTATTCGAGGAGATCGGGGCGGACGCGGCCATCCGTCAGCAGGTGCGCAAGCGTTTGGGCAAGCAAAGCCCGGAGCAGATGGCCTTCCGGCTGGCGCTGGAGCGGGCGCTGAATGATTTGGATGCGGAAAAGCCTGGATGGACGCAGTCTCTGTTCGACGCACATCTCTTGAGCCAGGATGCCACGGCCCGGGAACTGGCCAAGCTGCTGAGCAGGGGGGATGAAGCCGATGCTCGGGTGCTGGCGGACGCCTGGGCGCAGAGCGCACGCGCACAGCGGCCCGACTTGCAGAACGAGGCCCGCCAGGTCGCGACCGTGTTTCTGCGCCTGCTGGATAAGGAGCTGGACGCGCCCGACGTGCGCCCGGCCCTGGCCCCTCTGCGCGACAGCCGCGACCTTGGCGCGCTCCGTGACGAGACCGAGGCGCTGAAAGTCCTGGTGGAGCAGGTGCTGGCGCAAGTGGACGCACAGACGGCTATGCTCTCCACGCAAATGGAAATATTGGCCGCGGCCAGCAAACAGGGGGTGTTGCAAATCCAGCGGCGAGATGTGACGATTTTTGGTGACGCATCCATGGTGGTGATCATCACCGGCGATGGGAATCAGGTGTCGCTGACATTGCCGCCAGAACTCGCCCGTGAGTTTTCACGACACACTGGCGGCCGCTTTTCCCCGAATCATCTGGCATACCTGCGCCATTGGTTTGGCAAAACCTGGGCCATGGTGGATCTGGCTGACATGCTCAAAGACCAGGACGGAGAGATCAGCTTGCTGGATGTGTATGTGCCGCTACGGGTTGATTTCGGCTTCAAGATTCAGGTGAAGGACCATCGCATCACAGATTGGTGGGTGGACGCGGATGAAACACGGGCAGAGGTGGAAGATGCCGCGTTGCGACAACTGGAAGGGCTGAAAGAAGAGGCCGAACTAGCCAAAGCGATGCGGGAAAAAACAAAAATCCGACGATGGGACGCCCTGGGCGTGAATGAGCAGGGAATGCAAGCGATTGTGGATGGCGTGCAACGCAAAATCGATAGGCGAAAAGCCCAGGGAGAGGAAACCGAGGATGGCGAGCATAGCTGGTTTATGGAAGCTCAGGATGCGGCCAGCGTTAGCCAGCGTTTCGTGCTGTTGGGCGCGCCCGGCAGTGGCAAAAGCAGCTTTTTGCGCCATCTCACCCTGTGCATGGCCGGGGAATTGCGTCGCCGTGCGGGCGAGCCCGACGTCCCCGACAAAGCTAACCTGGACGAAGCATTGAACCATGACTGGCTGCTGGACGCGTACACGCCCCTCTATGTGGAAATTCGCGAACTGGTGAAGAGCGTCTTTCCCGCCTTGCCGGAAGATGAAAAACGGGAGCCCGCCATGCCCGACGTCGATCATTTCTGGCGCTATGTGAAAGAGCATGTGCTGGAAACATCAACCATCGATTTCTTGCCCGAATTGCAACAATTATGCGCCCGCGGCGAAGCCATCTTGCTGCTGGACGGGCTGGATGAGGCGCCCCAGACCGGAGACACCAACCGACGCAAGCAGATCAAACGGCTGGTGAGCGCCCTGGTCAACGCATATCCCCTGCTTCGCATCATCATCACCAGCCGTCCTCATGCCTATCGGAATCACGAATGGTCGTTGCAAGGATTTGGTCGCACCGAACTGTATCCGCTGGATATGGGACGCCTGCGCCAACTGGCTCGGGCGCTATTTGCAGCGGTGGGTGAAGCAAATCCCAAAGAAGAAGCCGATCGCTTCATCAAGGCTATCCAGCAGGCAGGCATTGAAACCAGTATGCGAGGCACGCCGCTCTTTTTCACCATGCTCGCGGCCTTGTGGCTGGACCAGGACAAGGGCGCGCGTCGCCTGCCTACCACCAAGGCCGCGCTTTATCGGGAATCGGTGGACCTGCTTATCTACCGCTGGGAGGAGCGTCGACATTCGCAGCGCTCCCCGCAGGAGGTCTCCTCGGTGGCGGAGCAACTGGGGCTTGCGCAACCCAACGTATTGCGCGCCGTGTTGGAAACCCTGGCCTGCACTGTGCAAGAGCAAAGCACAGATGACGAGGATACAACTATTTTCGCGGGCAGCCTGTTTGCGGGGCTCCTCTACGATGCAGGCGTGCGCGTCATCCCTCAAGACCTGACCGATTATCTCTCGCAACATGCGGGCATCCTCGTTTCCCCTGCGCCTGGCCAATTTCATTTTGTGCACAAAAGTTTTCAGGAGCACCTGGCCGCATGCGAACTCACTGCCCAGGCGCCTGAATCCCGGCAACCAGCCGTTGACCCTGAACGCCGCTTTCCTCAAGGACTCATCCGGAGGATGCAACAACAACCCGACCTGTGGGAAAACGTGTTGGAGCTGGCTGTGGACGAATTGGTGGCCCATGGCCGCACCGAAGACTTGTGGCGATTGCTGGCGGGATTGATGCAGCCCTATGCCGCTAAAGCGACTCAGTTTGCCCAAGCCGCGTTTCAGGCCCTGCGGCTGGCATGGCAGAATGACTTGTTGCCGGTTTCTACAGAGCAAGATGCCGAATGGATTGTGGATGGCGGGTTGCTGGCGGAACGCGAGGGGACGCGGCTACTGATCCATGCCGCGGCCAAAGCCCTCACCGACGCCGACCATTTCCCTTCCCCCGAGGACCGGGACATCGCCGGGCGCCTGCTGGGCCAGGGGGCGTTCCCGGGCCACGACCCGCGGCCGGGCGTGGGCGTCAAGAACGGCCTTCCTGAATTCGTCTGGGTCTTCATCCCCGCCGGAGAATTTCTTTATGGCAAGAAGAACGAGTGCCGGACAGAAGACGCCTTCTGGATCACCCGTTATCCCGTCACCTACGCTCAGTTCGGGACCTTTTTACGGGCCGAGGATGGCTGGC
>CAZDCN010000432.1:2058-3116 GCA_964503945.1 uncultured Caldilineales bacterium | reverse complement strand
GATTTGGGCAGCATGACGCCCACCGGGCTTTCGGGGGGCAGGCCCAGGCTCAGCAGATAGTTGGCGAGCTGATTGACGCGGGCGTCCAGTTCGGCGTAGGTGAGTTCAGTGGCGCGGCCCTGCGCGTCCACGGCCCGCACCGCCAGGGCGTTGGGTCGGGTGGCCGCGTGCTGTTCCAGGAAGCCCGTGAGCAAGGGCGGCGCGTTCCAATCTCGGGCCGTGGCGTTCCACGCCCGCAGTTGCGCCACCTCTTCGGGCGTGAGCAGGGGCAGGGCGTAGACGGGCCGGTCGGGATCGGCCACCGCGCCCGCCAGCAGGGTGCGCAAATGCCCCAGGAAACGACGGATGGTGGCTTCCTCGAACAGATCCGCGTTGTACTCCACCACCGCCTGCACCCGGCCATCCCGCTTCACCGCGGACATGGTGAGATCGAACTTGGCGATGCCCATGTCCAGGTGCAGGGGCTCCAGCGAAAAGCCAGGCAGGGCCACCCCCTCGGGCGGGGCGTCCTGGTAGGCGAACATGACCTGGAACAGCGGCGCGTAGCTGGGATCCCGCTCCGGTTGCACCGCGTCCACCACCAGCTCGAAAGGCGCGTCCTGATGCGCGTACGCGGCCAGCGCGGTCTGCCGCACCTGGTCCAGCAGCGTCCGGAAGGTGGGGTCCTGACTGAAATCGGCCCGCAACACCAGGGTGTTCACAAAAAAACCGATGAGAGGCTCGATCTCGGGCCGGGTGCGGTTGGCGATGGGCGCGCCCACGTTGACGCTGTCCTGGCCCGCGTAGCGATGGAGCAGGGTCTGGAACCCGGCCAGCAAGGCCATGAACAGGGTGGCGTCCTGTTCTCGGGCCAACGCCTCCAGGCGGGCCGTGAGGTCGGCGTCCAGGTCGAAGCGGAGCTGATGCCCGTGATAGGTTTGCACCGGCGGGCGGGGATGGTCGGTGGGCAGGTCGAGGAAGGTGGGATGTCCGGCCAGTTGCTCCTTCCAGTAGGCGATCTGCCAGGCCGCGTCCTTGGTCTCCAACCAGGCCCGCTGCCAGGCCGCGAAATCGCTGTA